>NZ_JBSHAO010000022.1:20269-141955 GCF_053611545.1 Streptomyces sp. NPDC054796
GCTTCCCCCCCAACATGTTGGTGTTTTTATGGGGCCTCACCCCCGCCGGGGGGGGGCGGGGGGGGACCGCGGGTCTCAGGTGGCGATCTCGACGGTGATCTTCAGACCGAGACAGTCGGCCGCGCGCTTGTTCAGCGCCTCGCGCTCCAGGGCGTCCACGGACAGTTTCCAGCGGGTCTTGGTGCTCACCCAGTCGGCCAGGTAAGGGCAGGACGCGCCCTTGGCAGGTACCCACCACTGGCTGGGGTCTTTATCAGCTTTCTGCCTGTTGTACTTCGCCGTCACCGCGACCAGCGAGCGGGGCGCATCGAGATCGTTGGCGTAGTGCATGCGACGGTCCGGCTTCCACTTCGCTGCACCGCTGTCCCACGCCTCCGCCAGCGGTACGACATGATCAATATCGAGCTTCGACGCATCGTTGATGACGGCGTCGTCGTAGTACGAGCGCCACTCGCCACCGGAGATCTTGCAACCGGGGCCGACCTCGGGCTTCCTCGTGGCCTCGCCGAGCAGGACCTCGGCCCTCGTGTGGCAACCGTCCTTGTCCTCGTCGATCCAGTGCTTGAAGCTGGTGCGCTTGTACCCGGTCCGGTCCTCCTTCGCCAACGGCAGCGCGGCAATCGCCTCGGCAACGGGCATCGACACCCGCTCCGGGCCGGGGACGGGCCCGGCGCCCGCGGGCGCGGCGGCAGTCAGGAGGGACGCGGTGAGGGCGGCGGCGGTCAGGCCGCGCACAATCATGATCATGAGAGCAGGAAGCCACGCCACTGCCCGTGAGCACCGCCTGACACCACCGGATTCACTCCTTCCGGGGACCGGTCACCGCAGTCACGGGCACACGCCCGCTCAGTCTCCTGATGGCCCGACGGCATCAGGTCACGCAGATTTCACGCCCCGGCATCTACACGCGCAGACCCGTGCGGGCCAGGATGGTCCCCGCACGGCCCTTCCCTGCTGTCCTCCGAGCACAGGAGTCGGTCCCATGCGTACCTCTCTCCGCCGCAGATCCCTCGCCGCGCTGACCACGGCCGCCACCAGCGTCGCCGTGGCCTTTGCTGTTGCCGCGCCCGCGCAGGCCGCGCTGCCCACCCCCATCAGCGCGAGCACCGCCCGCTCCTACCTGGCTTCGATGACCGCCGTCGCCGAACCCCCGCGCTCCGGCTACGACCGGGATCTGTTCCCGCACTGGATCACCATCAGCGGCACCTGCAACACCCGCGAGACCGTCCTCAAGCGCGACGGGACAGGCGTCACCACGGATGCGTCCTGCGCCTCCGTCTCCGGCAGCTGGTACTCCCCCTACGACGGGGCCACCTGGAGCGCCGCCTCGGACGTGGACATCGACCACCTCATCCCGCTGGCCGAAGCCTGGGACTCGGGCGCCAACACCTGGACCACCAGCCGCCGCCAGTCCCTCGCCAACGACCTCACCCGCCCCCAGCTGCTGGCCGTGACCGACAACGTCAACCAGTCCAAAGGCGACCAGGACCCCGCCACCTGGTGGCCTTCCCGCACCGCCTACCGCTGCACCTACGCCCGCGCCTGGGTCCACGTAAAGCACTACTACGGCCTCGCGGTCGACCCTGCCGAGAAGAGCGCCCTCACCTCCGTCCTCAACAACTGCTGACCGCCTCCGTCTCCCGCCGGACGAGCACACGGCCGCGTGGGTCCCGGCGGTGATGTGCGCGCCGCCTGATCGCAGGTGTCCGCACCCCCAGTACGGCTGGGCGCATCCGAAGACGGGGTCGGCGTGTTTGGCACCCGGGAGGCTTATGCGACGGGCAGTGTCGTTTCGGTGTGTCCGGGGGCGTTCTGCCAGCCGTAGGTGGAGTGGGTGTGGCCGTGAGCGATGTGGAAGAGAGCGGTGGTGTGGTAAGGCACGCATGCCTGCGGTGGCCGGCTCAGGGGGAACCAGTCGAGTCCGTCGCACTTGTCCGGCTCACGGATCTGGGGCTCTCCGCTCCAGGAGCGGGCACGGTAGAAGAACCCGAGACGGGGGTCCTCGCCGGGAGCGCGGTGGTCGATGAAGTGGACGAGTTCCAGCTCGCCGCTCTCGGCCTGGATGCCCAGTTCTTCCTCGCCTTCGCGGGCAGCGCCAGCCGCGGTGTGCTCGCCGGGTTCCAGGTGGCCGGAGGGCACGTGCCACAGCCCTGCGGCGTAGCCGCCGCGGCGTCGGCTGAGCAGCACGTGGTCGTCGCGGATGAGCAGGAGGTGGACGTCGCAGATGCGGTGGTGCCGCTGGCGGTGGACAGCTGTGCTCACGGTGTGCGCCGTTCCTTGTGGTGGACGTGGGCACCGCTGATTATGGCGAGTCGGCCGCGGCGGCGGGTGCGGTTCGCCACGTGGGTGAACGAGGGGGTCACGCCTGTTCGCTGCGCAGGAATGCTTCCGCTTCTTCTGCCGCGGACTGGACGGCGCGCAGGATGTGCCGCGGGAGCCGGGTGAACAGGTGGGTGCGGACTCTTCGGGTCTGTTTGTCCCAGTGCCAGGTGCCCTGGACGCGTCCGCCGAGGGTGATGGTGGCCCGGACTTCCCCGATCGGGTTGAAGGCGGCAGTGGCGTGCGCGGGATCCAGGTAGCGGTGCCGGGTGGTGAAGTACCCCTTCAGTGCGGGGCCTTCGAAGGCCAGCAGGCGTACATGGTCGTCGGGGAGGGGCTCGGCGGTGCGCAGGTGGTCGATCTGGTCGCTGAGGGCGAGGAGTTCCTCGTGGGTGCCCGTGAGGCGTACCGGGGCACAGGGTGGGGCCTGGTCGCGCTGACCGCGTGCGTGCTCGGACTCCTCGCCGGTCGGTGGACAGGCTGGTGGTGGCTCCGTTGGTGAGAAACGACAGCGTTTGTCGATCAGTTTCGACACCACCCGCCGCTCGCCGGACGTCGTGTCGATGAGATTCGGCAGCACGGCTCGCATGTCGGCTGACGTGCTCGAAGTCCCGACACGAGGGGCCGACTGCTCTCGGTTCTGACCGACACCCGCGTCGGCCGTTCGACGGTGGTGCTGCCAGAACTCGCCGACATCCGCTGCTGCTTCTCACCAACGGAGCCAGGTGGCCCTCCCCGTATCCGACGGTGGTCGACCTCGTCGGCGTGCCAGTGCTTCTCTCCTACGCCGTGTGGGCCCAGCAGCGCGTCGACCGCGGCAAGTGGGACTCAGCCGTCGCGGAGAAGCCGCGGCTGGAGATCGCGCTCGAAGATCTCGACGGCCTGGGCCACGAGGAGTTCGAATTCGCCGTACGGGATCTGCTGCGGCGCGACGGTTTCACAGCGGAGCGCGTCGGCGGGACCGACGACGACGCCTGTGACGTTCGTGCCGTGGATCTCGACCATCGGATCTGGGCGGTGCAGTGTAAGCACCGGAAAGCGGGGAGACGCGGCGACGCGGTCGATGTCCGCGTGGTCCGGGAGTTGAAGGGCACTGCCAGTGAGGTGCACAAGGCAACGTTCGCCGTGATCACGACCAACGGGCGGTTCACCAGCAAGGCCGTTCCCCAGGCTCGGCGACTCGGTGTCCACCTGGTCGACCGGGACCTGCTCGGACAGTGGGCCTCGGGACGTCCGCTGTGGGATTTGCTGGAGCATGTTCCACCGCCTCTGCGTCACCCTGCGGACGGTCGGCGCATGGCCCGCATGGCCGCATAGGCAGCACCACTTGCAAAGTCTCCCCAGCGCTACAGGCGCGAAGAGCTGGAGCGAAACGCTCTTCAGGCTGCGCAGGAACTGCTGAACAGCCGACTGGCCGGGACACCGTAGCCATGACAGCCAGGCGCGCTGCGTTACCTGCATACCCCAGCGCCACTTTCTCCGGATGCACGCTTCGGGAGTCGTAACGGCCGGGCTGCGATCTGCCGACGGGCCATTTCCCAGATCTCCTCGAACTCCGTAAGGGTTAGCGTCTCCGGATGATGGCCTTCCCACTCGGAAACGGGCAGTTCCGCAGTGAGCCCGAATCTGTCGTCATACTCATCGAGGCGACTTACGTCGCAGGCCCGCTGCCATTCCGCGAGCGAGGCAGCTGCGATCGAGGTCAGCTCAGGCCCTTCGAGCTCGATCTGCCGGATCACCCATCCTTCGTCATCGACCTCGAAGTAGAACCAGATGTCTTCCTCGCCCCAGTAGCAGCGCGTCCACGTCGTCATATGGCCATGATGGTGGCGAAGGGCTGTCCAGAGGCAATGCCGAAGCAGTCTTTCCTTCCACTCTCAGATGGTCGGCGAGGACAAGCGAGCGGCACACACCACCGTCCTGCACCAGGCCGCGCAACTGGTGGCCCTGCCCGACCTCCAGCAGCAGGCCGACCCACGCGCCATCGACCTGAGCGACCACCCGGAACTCCGGGACCAGGCCAGAGCCCTGAGCCACGCGATCAACGAGGCGGTGACAGCCCGCCGCCCCGCACCCTGGACCGCCCCGGGTGCATCCGGCCGCTTCCTCCCACCTGACCCGCCGATCCCCCGAGCCCGGTTCCACCGGCACGGTCGGGACGGTCGACCGAAGTCGAACATGTGTGTGGTTCAATGCGAGACATGGCACCGCGCTTCCCCCACGACCTGGTCACCGCACAGCGCGAGTGGCACCGTACGTACGCTGCGCTCGCCGCCCCCTCCCCCGCCGATCCCGCCGCGCTGCGCCGCCGCCTGCTGCACCTGTCTACCCGGATCTGGTGGCACCCGGCGTGGAACACTTCCATCTGCCCCACCGGCCGGGGCCCCGGCACGGCCGCGCTGCGCCGCCACGCCCGCCCAGCGGAACAGCGGCTGTGAGGCCCCCGGCGGGCCATCTGAGCAAGCGCCAGGAAGCGATCCTGCGCTTCCTGCGCGCACGGATCGCCGAGACCGGCGACCCGCCCTACCTCCGCGAGATCGCCGACGCTGTCGGCCTCTCCAGCCGTTCCACCGTCCACCATCACCTGCGGCTGCTGGAACGGCGGGGCCTGGTCGTACGGACCGACACCCACCGCCGCGGCTACCGACCCGCCTGACCGACATGAGGGGGCCAGAGCCGGTCGTGTCCCGCCAGTGGCGCCTGGGCATCGCCCAGGCTGGGGCCATGGAGGACGAGGTGGTGGTGCGACCGCCGGTAGAGGTGATGCGTCCGAGCGCGGCCCAGGTGCTGCCCGCGACGATGCCCGGCGGGATACAGGTCAGTTGGAAGCTGGACGGGTTCCGTTGCGTCGCCTTCGCCCTGGGCGGCGGAGCCGCCGTCCTTCAGTCCCGGACGGGCCGCGACATGGCCGCGGAATTCCCGACGATCGCGCATGCCGTCGGCGAGCTGCCCGCCGGCGTGGTCCTCGACGGTGAGCTGTGCGCGGTCGATCCGGACGGACGCATGGCCTTCCACTAGCTCCTGCGCAGCCGGACCGCGCGCGAACGCGACGGGATCAGGCTGGTCCTGGTCATGATCGACCTGATCGCGCTTCCCGGCCAGGACCTGCACGAACAGCCGCTCCGCGACCGGTTCGCGCTGGAGCGCGAGACGCTGGAGTCGGTGCCGCTGCCACTCCAGGTCCTCACCACCCTGCATCGTGACCAGGCGCTGCGGGTGTGGGAGAAACTGCCGGAGCTGGGCGTCGAAGGGGTGGTGTGCCGCAGCCTGGCCAGCCGCTACCGGCCCCAGGACCGCCGAGCCTGGATCAAGGTCAAGCACGCCGACACGCAGGACGCCTGGCTGATCGGCATCGTCGGCTCCCCGCAGCGGCCCCGCGCGGTGCTCCTGGAGCTCGACGACGGCCGCCGCACGCTCTCCCCCGCGCTCGACGCCCTCCAGCGATACCGCATCGGCGAGGCCGTGGCCACGGCCGGACTTCAAAAGGGCCCGCCTCGGGGCGACGTGCGGCTGCTCGCCACCCGCTGCGGGCCGAGGTCGCCGTCGGCAGCACCCAGGGCGCGCGCACCAGGTTCGTACGGCTGCGCGGTGGCGACTGAACCCCGTAGGCCGGGACCGTTCAGGGAGGTCCACTTCGGCGTGCACCTGCGCCTCGATCGCCCGGTTCTCGGCGAGGTGGCAGACGGACCAGCGAGCGCTCGGGCAGTGGTTTCGGTGCCGGCGGCGAGGAAGCTCATGATCTGGTCGTGCACTTCGAGGTCGGTCAGCGACCGCCCGTCGGGCGTGTGCGAGGTCGGGAAGGTGTCCAGCAGGTCGCCCCGTCGCGCTCCTGGGACATCGTCCTCCTTGCGGCAGATGTCCCCGAGGGTCTTGCGGCATCCGGCCACGCTGTGGTCGACGAGCAAGGCGCGGCGTTCCTTCTACGTTGCGAGGGCTGTTGCGGCGCGTTCGCGGAAGTCCCGTACGGCGGGGATGGCGGCCCTGTCCTTCATGTTGTGGGTCAGCTCGCGCAGGGGGCCGACGGCGCGGTGGGAGCTGATCTCTTCGGTGAGGTCGAGCGCCTGGTGGGCGGTGGCGCAGGCGCGCTCGGGGTCGTCCTGTCGCCATTGGGCGTCGGCGCGCCGTGCCAGGAAGAGAGCTTCGGTGCGTGCTCGCGCGCCTTCGCCGGGGAAGAGGGCGGCGGCTTCCACGAACGTGTCTTCCGCGCGGGCGGGGTGGTCCAGGTCGAGGTAGGTGGAGGCGAAGGCGCCCAGCAGTTCGCTCTGGTCGAACCAGGCGACCCATTCGGGGTCCTCTTCCTTGGCCTGGTCGGCTGCGGTGAGGAGTTCGGCGGCGCGGTCGAGGTCGGCCAGGGCGGCGGGGTTGTGCAGGTGTGCGCGGGCTCGGGCGCGGCGTGAGAGCAGCATGGCCTCGACGCGGGGTGTGGTGCGGCCTCGGGCTGCGGAGAGGGCAGCCAGGGTCATGGTTTCGGCGTCCTGGGCGCGGCCGGTGTTGTAGGCGGCGATGGACCAGAACGCGAGGATGTGGCTTCCGAGTGCGGTGTCCGATGAGGAGTGCGCGGAGCGCAGTGCGGCGTTGAAGGTGTGGTCGTCGCAGGTGTCGTGGACGTCGAAGCTGGCCCAGGCGTGCATGCGTGCCAGGTCGGCGGCGGCGGCGTGGAGGCGGGCGCCGTGGGCGTCGGTGTAGGAGCGGTCTTTCAAAAGCCGTACGACCAGGCGGAGGCTGGAGTCGGTCTCGGCGAGGAGTTGTCCGCCGCCGTCGATGTCGTCGGCGTGACGCAGGTAGCGGACGCGGGACTCGATGTGCGCGACGGCGGATTCGCCCAGGCGGCGGGAGTGGGCGATTTGGCCTGCTGCGGCGGGGTCGGCGGTCAGCCAGGCCCACAGTGTGGTGCTCAGGGTGGTTCCGGTCAGGAGGGTGAAGCGCCTGCGGTCCATGGTGGTCTCCCTTCCGGATACCTCTTCGAGTGCCTGGATGGCCCCGGCCGGGTCCCAGGGGTAGGGGGTGGGCTGTTGGAGCGGGTCGAGTGCCAGCCAGTGGGGCCAGCAGTCTGGACGCGCCTTCTCTCGCGGGATGTTCAGCAGTTCGGCGATGAGCTGCTGGGTGCGCGCGTCCGGGCAGCGGCCGGCTTCCCACCGGTAGACGCCGTCCTTGCCGGTGCCGACGGGGATGCCCCGTTCCGTGCCGAGGTCGCATAAGCGGCGGGCGAGTTCGGGCGCACTCCAGCCGCGCACCGTGCGTGCTCTCTCCAGCGGGTGTGTCATCGGCCCCCGCCCCTCGGAAGTCGGGCCTTCGGAATCCGGGACGAACACATCGACGGTAATCGCCCCGGCTGCTGGTGCGGAACACCGCCATCGGGTGCTGTGTGGGTGCTCTTACCCGCACCCGCACCGCACCCGCCGTCCTGCTTCCGCGGCGTGCCGGAGGCGAGGACGGTGTCGTCACAGCCGCTGCATCGCTCCCCGGCCGGATGCCGGACTCCGCGGGCGATCGGCGGAATCCCTGTTCGGAGGCATCCCCATGGACAACGAGGCCAGCGTTTCAGCCCCTGCGACCCGCGCCTACATCCCGGCCCAGGTGACGCCGTTCGGCACGGTCACCGGAGCAACGCTCGGTAACAAGCAGCACGACCCGGCCGACGACACCCAGTACTGGAACGCGAGCTGACCAGCACTCCCACGGTGATCGTGGACTGAGATCCGCGCCCGGGGCCGCCGTGCACACGACCGGCCGCCCCGGGCGCCCTCGCATGCCCAGGACGCTTTCACGAAGATGATCAGGAGCCAGGAATGCATCGCTTCATCGTCGGGAGACTCGCCGCCCACCCTGCTCCCTCTCATGCGGTGCCCCGCGAGGGCACACCGCTGGTCTCCGAGGCTGGATGCCGGGCGTGGAGCGTCGGTCACGACGCCGCGGAGACCTCCGTCACCCCGGCCGGAGGGCCAGGGCCCCGGCTGGTGACGGCCGGGCACTGCCTGGCCACCGACGCCGAGCGCCACTCGGCCCTGGCGGCGGGGTGCCGGGGTGATCTGCGGCCCGCGCTGCTGCTGTCCGGTTGCCACCTCACCGTGGTGATCGCCGAGGGGGAGGTGCGGGTGGCGGGGGACGGGGCCGGTGTGATCCCGCTCTACTGGCTTGAGGACGAGCGCGGCCTGTGGTGGGCGACCGCCGCCACACCGCTGGCCGCGCTCGCGGACGCCGCCCCCGATCTGTCCTGGCTACTGGGCGGTCTTGCCCTGGACGGGGTGGACTTCCGGATGCGCGGCGCCCCCTTCACGAAGCTCCGCCGCGTGCCGCCGGGGAGCGCGCTGGTGTGGCGCGGCCGGGCCGCACCCGCGGTGGTCTCCGTCTTGAACGAGAGTCCCGCGCTGTCGCGGCGGGCGGGGGCGGCGCAGTTCCGCGAGGTCTTCAGCACGGCGGTCGCACGGCGGACCCGCGGCGCCCAGCGGGTGACCACTGATCTGTCGGGAGGGGTGGACAGCAGCTCGGTGACCTCTCTGGCCGCGCGCGAACAACGGGTGCTGGCCGTCACCTACACCGATGCGCGCACGGCTGATGATGACGATGTCCTCTACGCCCGTCGGCTGGCCCGTGAGGTCGAGGGCATCACGCACCGGGTCATCAAGGGCGGGCAGGTCGCGGCAGGGCACTTCGCGGGGCTGGAGGACCCGGCGGCTGTGCCCGCAACGGACCTGCCGTCGTTGTCGATCGGCGTGCTGCCGGTGCTCGCCGCGCGGCTGGCTCCGGTCGCCGAGTACGGCTCGACGGCGCATCTGACCGGGCGCGGCGGCGACAACGTGCTGCTCTCGGCCAGCAGCCACAGGGTGGATCAGCTCCTCGCGGGCCAGCGCCTCCAGGCGGTGGCCCGTGCCGCCGACTTCGCCCGGACCGTGCGGATCGCGCCGTGGCGTGCCTGGCGACAGCTCGCCGGTGCGGCCTTCACCTCGTATCCGCGCGCGCTGGGACGCCTGGCCGACCAGCTCGGCTCTGCGCTGCCTGCCGCCTGGCGTCCCGGGCCGGAGACCGACCTGGGGTGGTGCGGGACCACCGCGGCGGCGCGGTGGCTGACACCGGCGGGCCGCCGCGCGGTGGCCGAGCTAGTGGGCTCCGGAGCAGCGCACGCTGCGGGGTGGGCCCGTCCCGCCGAACTGCACGACCGGCTCGCGCTGGAGTGGATGGCCGCCGAGCACGCCACGTTCGACGCCCTCGCCCGCCAGCGGTGGGGCGTGCCCATTCACGCGCCGTTCCTGGATACGGCGGTGGTGGAGACCTGCTTCGCCATCCCCCCGTACGAGCGGGTTCAGCCAGGGGTCTACAAACCGCTGGCCCGCGCGGCCCTGTCCGGGCTGGTGCCCGACTGGCTGCTGAGCCGCCAGACGAAGACGCTGTTCACCACCAGCGTGTTCGACGGCCTGGCCGCCAACGCCCCCGCGCTGCGGCGCATCCTCGCCGGCTCCCGCCTGGCCCAAGCAGGGCTGCTCGACGCCGCGCGGGCCGCCCGTGATCTGGAGGCAGCGGTCGCGGGGGCGCCCGCTCCTCTGGGCGCCCTGCACGCGCTGCTCGTCTCCGAGCTGTGGCTCGCCCGCCTCCCGGCCACGACCGACCCCGCCACCTGGTGGACCTCGTGGACTTCCGCCCCGGAAGGGGGGACACCGTGCCGGTGACTCCCAAGCTCTACACCGCCCGCCTGCCGGGCGGCGGCGCGGCGGTGATGGACATCCGCACCGGCCGTGGCCGCTGGCAGCACCTCAACAGCACCGCTGCCCTGCTGTGGCAGCGGCTCCTCGAAGGGGAGCCGCTGGAGCAGGCCGTCGACGACCTCACTGCCTCCTTCGCCGCCCAGGGCGCGGACGCCGAGACCGTCCGCACCGACCTGACCGCGTTGGCGCAACAGTGGCACCAACTCGGCCTGACCACCGCATCTGCGGCCCCGGCCCCCGACCCCGGCGAAGTCCCGGTACGCGCTGCGCTGCCCGGCGACACGCCGCTGGGCGCGGCCGACCGCGCCGCCGGGCTGACAGGGCTCGCCGTCGCCCTGGTCCTGCTGCACTGCGCACCGATCCGCGCCAGTATCCGTGCGGCCCGCCTCCTCGCCCGCGTTCCCCGGCGTGTGGCCAGCCCTGAACGCGCCGATCTGCTCTTCGCCGCCGTGCGCCGCGCAGCACGCCTGTGGCCGGGCCGATCTGCCTGCCTGGAGGAGTCCCTGGCCTGCTACGTCGCCGGGGTGATGCGCGGTGCCCACGTGGCGTGGGTGATCGGCGCGCGCACCGCTCCGGCCGCCGCCCACGCCTGGAACGAGGCCGGTGGCTGGGTCATCGGGCAGGACCTGGGAGACCGGGTATGGCCCTACGCCCCCGCGATACGCCTTCACCACGCCGCGCACGGGAAATAGGAATCGCATTCGCCACCCTCCGCCACGCGGGGGGACCGTGACACCCCTTCGGGTGGTTCGTTGGCGCAGGCGTGACGACCTCTGCGCCCTCATCACCCGAGCCACCCGCCACCCCGGCCCAAAAACGCCGTACTCGGCGACGTCCGGAAAGCGTGGTCATCCCCCGCTACACCGTCAGCGGCGAGCGGCACGACGACGCGCTGGACACCTCGTGGTGGACGATCGCCCGCCGCCTGCCCCGCCTCTCCGGCATCGCCCTCCGGCTGGCCTGGCAGGCGGCCCCGCGTGCGGTGGCGCTCAGTGGTCTGCTCCAGCTCGTCTCCGGCGCGGTCACCGCACTCGGCCTCTACGCCACCACCAACGCCCTGGCCCCCCTGCTGGCCACCGGCCCCACCGGCGAGCGGGTACGGGACGCGCTGCCCTCCCTGATCATCGTGACCGTGGCCGCCTGCGCGCGCTCCGTGGTCGCGGCGCTCACCGTCGCCACGACCGCCCGTATCGGCCCGCGGGTCGACGGCATCGCCGAGACCCGCTACCTGGAGGCCGCCACGAAGGTGCCGCTCGCCGCGTATGAGGACCCCGCCTGGTCGGACCAGTCCGAAGCCGCCTCACGAGCGGCCAAGGACACCCACCTGATGGTCGAATCCCTCACCACGGTGACCACCGCCGTGCTGTCCATCGCCGCCGCCGGCGGCATCCTCGCCCACCTCCACCCCGTACTGCTGCCCCTGCTGCTGCTCGCCGTCCTGCCACGCGGGTGGGCGGCCGTGCGCGCCGCCCGCGCCGCCTACTTCGCCGACCGCCACACCCTTGCCGACCGCCGCCTGCGGCACTCCGTCATCTTCGAGACCTCCAGCCGGGAGAACGCCCTGGAGGTCCGGGCCTACACCCTGCGCCCCTGGCTCCTGGGCCGCTTCCGCGACGTCGCGGCCCGGCTGGAAGAAGCAGCGGCCACCGTGGGCCGCACCTCCGCCCGCTACCAGCTCCTCGGCGACGCCGTAGCAGGCTGTGCGACCGGCCTGGTGTACGCGACGCTGCTGTGGCTCACCGCGAGCGGACGCATCCCGCCCGCCGCGGCCGGAACCGCGTTCATCGCCGTCCAGACCAGTACACGCCTCCTCATCAGCCTGGTCAAAGGCGCCAACACCACCTACAAGACCGGCCTCTACCTGGGCGACTGGGACGCCTTCCTCGCCGACGCCGCCACCCGCATCCGCCTCCCGGCCACACTTGAGCCAGTGCCCGCCGAGCCCCGGACGATCGAGGCGCACAACGTCACCTTCTGCTACCCCGGCAACGAGCTGCCCGCGCTGCACAACGTGTCGGTCCGCGTGCGCCGTGGTGAAGTCCTGGCCATCGTCGGCGCCAACGGTTCGGGCAAATCCACCCTCGCCAAGCTCCTGGCCGGCCTCTACACCCCGACCACCGGAGCGGTCACCTGGGACGACACCGACATCGCCCGCACCCACCCCGAAGACCTCTGGCAGCACCTCGCGATGCTCCCCCAGGACTTCAGCCGCTGGCCCGTCACCGCCAGAGACAACATCACCCTCGGCCAGGGCCCCCAGGACGAAGCGAGCATCACCGCCGCCGCCACAGCAGCAGGCGCCGACACCGTCCTCGCAGCACTACCCGACGGACTGGACACCAACCTCGCCCCCTCCTGGTGGGGCGGACGCGACCTCTCCAGCGGACAGTGGCAACGCATCGCCGCCGCCCGCGCCTTCTACCGCAACACACCCCTGCTCATCTGCGACGAACCCACCTCCGCCCTCGACCCCCTCGCCGAACAAGCCGTCTACCGGCGCATCCAGACACTCGCCGAGGACAGAACCGTCATCCTCATCAGCCACCGCCTGGGCTCCACCCGCACCGCCGACCGCATCATCGTCCTCGACGGAGGCCAGATCATCGAAGAAGGCACCCACGACACCCTCGTGGAACACCCCCAGGGCACCTACGCCAGCATGTGGCGCGCACAAGCCGAGACCTACGCAGGAAACCCGGCCTGATCTCATCCGCTTGCTTCTGCTGCCCAGTCCCCTGGTCGGGCAGTTTGAGAGGCATGCGCCGTCGGCAGTCGGACGAGCAGACGTGGGTGCGAAAGACCGGGCGCCGACTCCGTCTGCCGCACGTCCAGGACACGGTCGACGTCGTGGCCTGCTTCCTGGACTGTCCGATCACCCTGGGGACCGACTCGGGCGTTATACCGGGCCCCGGGACGACAGAACGGCCACCTCGACTTCACGGAGCCGCTGGAGCACGAGGCCGAGCACGTGGCCCGCTCCCTGACCCACGCACCTGCAAAAGTGCGCCGACCCCAGCCTCTTCGGGGCCTCGCCGTCGAGGTTCGTCAACCGGCGATAGCACCGGCGCCCTGCATCGGTGGCGCGAGCGCGCTGCGCTTGGGTCGGGCCGATGCCAGGAGTGGATGCGGCAGGCGCCATCAGCTGCTTGCCGCGGTCGTGTCGAGCCATCCGGGGACCGTTCGCCGACTGACAGTGATGATGTAAGTGGTGGTTCTGCTGATGCGTCTGACTCGCCGACTGACTGACGTCTTCGACTGTCCTGTTTCGGATTTGTCGGCGCATCGGTGGAGCCACCACGCACGCGGCCGGACGGGCGTTTGTGACCTTATAGGAGCTTGGTCCAGAAGCCCCGTCACTGTCTTGTCCACCCGCCCGACCGGCGCGTGCCGCCCTCGGAACGGACACGCAAGGACGGACATGACCAGCATGACGCACGACGGCCCGGAGATCACCGGCGGAGTCGACACCCATGGCCTGACACACCACGCAGCGGTGATCGACTCCATCGGACGGCACCTGGCCGACCGCGAGTTCCCCGCCTCCATCCGCGGCTATCGTGACCTGCTGGAGTGGATGCGCTCCCATGGCACGCTGACGGCGGTGGGAGTCGAGGGCACCGGCGCCTACGGGGCCGAACTCGCCCGCGTGCTGACCGCGGCCGGGGTCACAGTCGTCGACGTCGACCGGCCGGACCGCAAAACCCGGCGGATGAAGGGCAAGTCCGACCCGATCGACGCCTACGCCGCGGCGACGGCCGTACTGTCCGGCCGGGCCACCGGTATCCCCAAGAGCCGGGACGGCGTGGTCGAGGCGGTGCGGGTGCTGCGGACCGCGCGCCGCAGCGCCGTCAAGGCCCGCACCCAGGCGATGAACCAGATCCGCGGCCTGCTCGTCTCGGCCCCCGCGATGCTCCGCGAGCAGGTCGCCGGCCTGGAGCGGGCCGTGCTGATACGTACCCTGGCCCGACTGCGGCCCGGCGATGATCTCTCCTGCCCGCTGGCGGCGACCCGGGCAGCCCTTCGCCGCCTCGCCCGCCGCCACCAGGCCCTGGACGGCGAGATCACCGAGCTGGATGCCCAGATCGGCCCGCTGGTCAAGCAGGCCGCCCCCCAACTGCTGGAACTGTTCGGCGTCGGTCCCGAGACCGCCGGGCAACTGCTGGCCTCGGCCGGGGACAACCCGGAACGTATGCGGTCCGAGGGCGCGTTCGCGCACCTGGCCGGTGTCGCGCCGATCCCGGCCTCATCCGGCCGCACCCACCGCCACCGCCTCAACCGCGGCGGCGACCGGGCCGCGAACAACGCCCTGCACACCATCGTGCTGACCCGCATGCGCTTCGACGAACGCACCCGCGCCTACGTCGAGCGCCGCACCAAGGAAGGTCTGTCCAAGAAGGACATCATGCGCTGCCACAAGCGATTCGTCGCCCGCGAGGTCTACCGCGCACTGACCACCAAACCCACGGAACGAATCACTCAAACCGACCTCGCTCCAGTGGCTTGACAACCATAGGAGCATCCGGAGAGTGCGGACAGCCGGGTGGGGCCGGTTCCGTGGGCGTGCGCGTTGTTGAGGTGCCGCCGGACGTCCTCGTCGACCCATCTGAGCTCATTCAGCAGCAGGTGTCGGCGAACCCCGGCCAGGGCCAGGGCCTCATCTGGGGTCAAGGACGGGGAGGGGTTGGCTTCGCCCCAGAAATAGATCTCCTCGGCCAAATCGCTCCAGCGGTAGGGCTGTGGCGCCGCCACCTTCAACCCGCTGTCGGACAGCTCTTTCGCCCATGCCTCATCTTTCAGCAGCTTTTCGGGCGGAACGGGTTGGGCCCGCAAGGTCTGCGGGTCGGTCAGGTCGCGCCATGCCAGGTGCAGGCGATCACCGCGATCTGGCGTACGTTTTCCCTGCGCACGGTGCAGGCAAGCGCGTACACGACCTTCGCAGCGCGGCAAGCTGACGGGGAGAGGGATCCTCGCAAGCGGCGTGTTCGCCCCCGCAGAGCATCGGGATTGCCCAGGTCAGGACGTAGGCCGCGTGTGTGCCGCGGAAGCCGCACGCGTCGTCGTCCTCGTGCGGGGTCACGCGCATGAGGGGCGAATAGTTCGCCTCCTGGGCAGCGCCATCGCGCGTGGTTTCGACCTCGAACTCGCAGTATTTCAACCCGCCGATAAGCCCGCTGACGGGGGCCGCGTTCGGCCACTCCTCCACCAACACGTCCGCCACGTGTACCCCGTTCCCTTCGGCGGCGGGAAGGGCTTCCCGCCGTGTGCCGCAGGGTGTAGCAGGACGCCGAAGCATCACGCAATGACCAACGGGGGCCATGCCCTCAGCAGGGTGAATGCATCAGCCGAATGGCGCACAGCGGGCTTGTTCGACAGCGCCGCCGACTCACCCCGGGCGATCTTCTCGGACCGGGGGAAGCGCTGTCGACTCAGATGGCAGCGGCCAGGACTCGCCCTCGGGGCTGTCCAGCCAGGCGAGGTGCTGGTCGGAGTCCCTGGCAGTGATGCCGAGACGGTCGATACCGTCAGCATTCATTTCTATGCGAGCACGGGACGGCGTACAGGACGGGGAGAGCGGAGCCGTCGGCACCCTGCTCCCGCCGTTACTCCCGTCGCTGGACGCCACGACAACGTATCCAGCACCGAATGGCAGGACATGCCCAACGGAGTGTGACCTCGTTTCTTGGAATCCGGTGCGCCAGTCGGTTATGTCGCCACATGTGCCGACGGGAACCTTACAGATTTCTTTAGTGAGCCCCTTTCACGCCACATCAGCCTACCTGGCGACTGTTTTGAGTCTCGCAGTTCCCTCCCGGTGGAAGATCTACCGGGAGGGAGCCCACGATGTCCAGAGCCGTTGAACGCAGGGGGTCCAGATGGGTACACATGCTGAGGGGTATTCGGCCAGCGCTGATTCGATCGACAACAGCTCACACATCCTGGTGGAGCTTGCGGGGCTGCTGTATCAGGGGAGACCGGACGGTCAGATTTCCGTCGAGGCTCGCGTGCCACGGTCCCACCGGGAAGTATCCGACATTCTGGATAAATTTGCGCGTTTCAGCAACGATCAATTCCTGGATACTGTCTCTCTCCTGGTCGCTCTCTCCTCAAAGCTCACGTCGGCCGGAAACGCCTATACGGAGACCGACCGTGAGACTCGGCAGGCGTTTGGCGCGCTTCTGACCGAAGGCGTCTTCGTGCGTCCGGAAGACAGGTGAACGGTGTGACCTACCGAGCCGACGTCGATTTCCTTGATCTGTGCAACCCGATGTTGATCAAGAGAAACGCGCATGAGTTCCGTCGCCTTCACCGATTGCTGGACTCCGCTGACGAGGCGTTCCTCAAGGCCACGCGGACGCAATGGGTGAGCGAGGCGAAGGACCGCTACGTCAAGCGCTTGGGGGAAGCCGAAACACTGGCCACCCATCTTTCCGAGGCATATCGCACGACATGGAAGGCGCTGGAAGGGTACGGCGAGGCGGTCGAGACGGCAAAGGGGCACTACAGTGATGGTTTATCGAGTGAGGGGAAGCTCTCCGAGGTCATGGCAAGGGTGGCCGAACCTGTCACGGAAAAGGCACAGAAAGCCGAACCGATGAGGCAGTGGGAGGACCTGCGGAAACGTACAGGTGTCCTGGACTGGATGGCCGAGGTCACGGCAGACGTGGACGAGATCCGCGAAGAGGCCGAAGGCTACTACAATGCGACGGAAGGAAGCTATGCGGACGCCGCGCGGGTGGAGAGGGAGGCGCGGGAAAGCTGCGTCCTGCGCTTGATGAGGGCCTACGAAGGGTTGCCCGACTTCCGCGGCGACCTTCCCCACCCCAGAGAATTTCTCGACAGGATTCCTGATTTCAAACGCGAAGTCGGTGAAGCTGAGGACGATCCCAACGTGGCGTTGCCCGGCTCCGGGCCCAAAGTTGACGGAATCCTCGCCCAGGCAGGCGACAAACGGGTTTCGCCGAAGCTGGCGGAGATAAGAGCACAGATTGACGGGCTGCCCTCAGCCATGGAGAACAATTATTGGCTGCCTTCCTTCTCGGACGATGCTCGGCGCGAGTGGATACAAGCCAACCGTGATCACATCAGGTACGCGGCAGAGTACTCCGAGCTGCCGCCGGACGTGATTGCGGGAATTGCCTGGCAAGAGGTTGGAGGAGACCCGGGCGTGGCCGACGATGTCGCCCAGCAGTACCGGCAGCATCAGCATGAAGTGTGGCCAGAGTTCCAGGCAGTGGCCGAAAAGATGGGCATGGGAGGTGAGGAGGATGAGACATCCATGGGTCCGATAGCAGTTCAGTTGCGGCGTTCCGCGGAAGTCTTGGGATACGACCCGGAGAACATGTCCCGGGATCAATGGAATGAGGTCGAAAAGGCCACGCAGGATCCCACCACCAACATCTACATCGCATCCGAATACCTGGCGCAGTGCAAGGCGGAGAGCAGCTTCGCCGACGTGCCGTCACACGAGATGACGGATGAGCAGTACCAGGAACTTGCCGCTCGCTACAATGGCGGACCCTACTGGGAAGGCGACGACGCTCAGGGGTACGGTCGCGGATTTATGCTGAAAATCGACGAAGCCAGGCAGGCCCTCCGTGACTGATTCACCAGCGGTACCTCATGCGCGTAAGCGGTCGTCGCCACTGACAGTGGCTGTATGCGCCGTCGGACTGCTCGCCGTGCACGTAGTGGGAGGCTACTTCGTGCTCTACGCGTACCTGCGCAGGTCCCAAGGAGCCTGGGACGTCGGCGTGACGAGGACGGTCCGGGCCGTCGCCACTGTTGGCGTGCTCACCGAACTACTCGCGTTCGGGCTCACCGTCGCGTTCATCGGGCTCGCAGGCTTGCGGCGGTGGTGGTATGCGCTGCCGGGGGCGTTGATCCTGCTCGCCGTCGCGCGCCTGATCTTCGCCCCCAGTCCTTGAGAGGTGCGGCGGGAACTGGTCCGCGCCATACTCCTCGTCTCGCCGCTCGCGTTCCCCACGGCCTCACTCCGGGGCGATGGTCGGCGCCGAGAGCATCGTCGCCATCGAGGTGGACGGCGACACACCTCTCCTCCACCGTCGCCGTGCGCCGCATCCCACCGGCCTGGATCGCCCAGGCCCAGCCCGGAGGCATCATTGCCTTCCCTTCCACACCCGCCCCGCCCCCTACGGCCTGCGCGGATAGGGAGGTTTCCGTCGATAACGCGCCCGAGCTGGACGAGGGCGATATCGAGGCCGAGTGACCGGACTGATGTTCGCCCACCGCCGAGGGGGATCCCGCGCGGAGGAAGGGCCCACTTGTTGGAGAGTCCACGCGGGCTCGCCGTATTCCGCGACGAAGACCCGCGTAGTTTTCGGCATTGCCCGCCCGGCCGGCCCCGGGGGTGAGGCGCAAATTCAAGGAGGAAGTCGGCGCTTCCCGGCCACCGTCTGCGACCTCATCGGTCACGATTATCCCCAGACCCAAGCGGATAAGTCGCGGGGGTCCCGATACCCGATACGCCCGCTAAGCGGGGGACGGCGGACGCCTGCCGCAGCAGTAGAGGTTGCTGGTAGGCGGCAGGTAGAGCGGTGGCCTGCCGGGCCAGGATCGCGCGGGGAACCCGGCGCTCCCAGATACCGTAGGCGCGCGGGGAGCCATCGAGGCGGATGACGACATCGTGCGCTGTGGCGCGCACGATCACAACGCGTGCGCCTCCGGCCTGGAGTCGGGTTCCCACCGTCCACCGCGTGGGGACCGGCCGCCGGGCCCGGTGCACGGGCGTCGAGCACACCGCCCCGCTTCCGTGGGACGCATCACCGAGCCGCCGCCATGCAGGCTGGCCCCGCTCTGGCCTCGGATGCCTTGCAGGGCGACCGCGTCATCCTGCACTGGTGACTTCACCAGTAGCAGTCGAGATCGACGATACCGACACACAAGCCAGTAAAATCGCCCTGGGATAAACGGGGTTCGGGCGAACAGGGGTGGCTCGGATGGACGTGTATTTAGGTGGCCGATGGACGGGTATCCCGGTCGGCAAGGTCACCAGGGACGGCACCGTCATCCAAGGTGGCCGATGGACGGGCCTCACAGTCGGCAAGGTCACCAGGGACGGCACCGTCATCCAAGGTGGCCGATGGACGGGCCTCACAGTCGGCAAGGTCACCAGGGACGGCACCGTCATCCAAGGTGGCCGATGGACGGGCTACCGCGTCGGCTACGTCACAGGGATGACCGACATCCGCAGGGCCGGCGGGGCGGCCCTGCTTCTGCTGCTGAGCTGACCCCGCCGTTTGCGGCTGACGACACGGTTCTTACCGACACCCGAAGTGCCAACAGCTCATCTGTCCAGCTCAGCAGCGGTTAGACCTGTTGGAGTCAACAGGTCCATCACCCGGCTGAGTCGGCTCCGTGGCGGGCGGTGAGCAGTTCCTCCAGGAGCGCGAGGACCTCGTTGCGGGCGGCGACAGCCTCGGTACTGGCGGGCGGCTCGGCGCCGTGGGAGACGAGGATCGGCCGCAGTGACTTGAGCCGGGCGGCGAGGTCGGGCCCCTCCAGCTCGCGGTGCCAGGAGAGCAGCCGCTCGGCGGGGGCGGCGGGGGCAAGTCGCGGCCACGCGTCGTTGAGGCAGGCCAGGCTCCACACGGCGGCGCGCAGGTGGGGCTCGTTGTCCCGGCACCAGGCGTCACCGGCCCGCTCGGCGCGCTGCCGCTCGGGGTAGCGGTCGCCGCGGTAGCTGGCGGCATCGCGCCCCAGGCGCACGAACCGGCTCTCCACACTCGTACGGAAGCCCTGGCCGGTGGCCCTACGAGCTTCCCGTAGAGCCACCGGCCAGGGGTGTTTCGTTCAGCAGCGGATGGCGTCCTTGCACTCGCGCAGGGCCTCTTCGACATCCCGGCTCCACTTGCCGGGCTGGGGCCCGGTGGCAGGGTCGGGCGCCGTGGGGGGCACGGCAGAGCCCGTGCGGGCGGGCAGCGGCCCGGGTGACGGTGCGGCGCGCGGCTGCGGGGAGGCGCCGTGGGTGGAGATGGCCACCACGAGTTCGGCCAGATCGGTGTCGGGCAGCGGGAGTTCGAGGTCCTCGTCGACGAAGCCGACCACGGCGGGCACGTATTCGATCAGGGCCAGCACGGTCTGGGACAGCGGCTTGTCCTGGCAGCGGCGCAGGGAGGCCAGGATGCGCAGGGCCGTGGCGAGTTCCAGCTCGGTGCTGGTCTCGGAGGGGATGGTGGCCGGGGTGAGGTGGGTGTGTCCCAGCCACCAGTCGGCCTGGCCGTCCTCGCCGTGGGAGCGGTGGTGGAGGTAGAGGCAGTAAGAGGAGATGGTGTCGCCGGCGCCTGCGGCGTACTGCCACCAAAAGCGCGCGCTGTCCTCGCAGGCGGCCAGGTGGAGGATGGCGCCCAGGGCCCGGGCCCCCTCCGGTCCGGGCAGGCTGGTACCGCAGATGGCGGCCAGGCTCTCCAGGGCGCCGGGGCGGGTGAGGACGGTCTCGCACAAAGCCCGCAGGTTGCGGGCCACGGGGTTGACCCGGTCCCGGCAGACGGGCGGCACCGTGACGGTGCGCGGTCGGCCCGGGGCGGGAGCCGCGCCGCTGCGGCGGGCGGCGACGCGGGCGGAGATGCGTTCCTCGGCGGCCTCGATGTCGGCCGGAGAGTACGGGGCGGTGGGCCGTAGTCGTGCGGCGGCCAGCAAGCGGTCGATGTCGGTGGTCATCAGCGCTCCCCTTCTGTTTCTGCGGCGCGGTCGTAGATCTCGCGCAGGCGGTGTTTGGCGTAGCGGTCGGTGGAGCGCACGCCGGCTTCGGTGATGCCCAGGTGCGCGGCGACCTCCGCGGTGGTGTAGCCCTCGCAGTGCAGCAGAACGGTCACATCCTGCTGGCGCTCGGACAGTTGGGAGATGGCGTCGAACAGGCGCAGGTTCTGCTCCACCTCCCCGATCGGGTCCGCGGTCTTGTGGAGGGAGGCGGTCTCGAAGGCGGCGGCGTCCACCAGGGCGGGGCGCCGCCCGCGGGCGCGGGCGTGGTCGACGACGCGGTTTTTCATCACCTGCCAGGCGTAGGCGGCGGGGTTGTCGGTGCTCAGGACGTGGATCCAGGTCAGGGCGAGTTGTTCGAAGGCGTCATCGACGGCCTCTTCGGCGTCCGCGCGGCAGTGCAGGTAGCGCTCGGCCCACCGCAGGTAGCTCTCGCGGTGCATCTGGTGGAAGGCGGAGAAGTCCAGCGGCAGCTTCTCCGTCACCGGGGCAGGGCCGGGTGTGGCTGGGCGCAGGGAGGGTTCTTCCTGGGTCACCGCCTCTCCCCCTCTCCCGGTTTTCCCGTGGGGCGGTGCATCTCACTCACGCCCACGCGTACACCGGCCGCCGCGAGCCGGCGCAGCAAGGCCACGGCGCCGGGGCCGAAGACGCGCAGGGCGAGCACGCCTATCGCCAGGTCCCTGACGAGCTGTTCGATCGGGTAGTCCACGGACCGTTCGGTCCTCTCTGTCCGGCGAGCCGGGGCCGGCCACCACCCCGAGGGCCCCGGAGGATGCTCTGTGCACCCTCTGCCACGAATGGCGTCCGCCGCGCGCGATTCGTGCATGCCAACAGCCGGAAACTTTCGGAACCAGCAACTCCGCATCCACGCGGTGAACACCGCTGACCACCACGGCCCCCGGAACTGCACAG
Organism: Streptomyces sp. NPDC054796; assembly: GCF_053611545.1. Classification (NCBI taxonomy): domain Bacteria; kingdom Bacillati; phylum Actinomycetota; class Actinomycetes; order Kitasatosporales; family Streptomycetaceae; genus Streptomyces; species Streptomyces sp. NPDC054796. Next base: position 41,917 of record NZ_JBSHAO010000022.1, read on the forward strand.
GCGAGAGCGCTTACCGGGCACATGTCGCCCACTCATGCCAAACCGGCTGGCCCAGAAATCCCCGGCGCACGCCCCCACCCCGCGCGCCCCCCTGAAGCCCTCGGAACGCGGTCCGGCCGGGCCCACCGACGACGCCGCGGCCGTCACCGCCGACGTGTTGCGGGCCGTGGTCGCAGAGCTGGTCGCCGCCGGTCAACGCCCGCTCCGGGGCCGCCTGTTCACATGCCCGTGGCTTCCGTATGCCTGGGGTTCTGCCCGGACCAGGAAATCGAGTACCGTCTGGAGCGGCTGCACCCCGCTGAGCGCGATACCTTCGCCCACGGCGTCGCTCCCGCCCTGGCCGCCGAGGCCAGCCAGGCGCGGGCCGCGTTGATCAGGGTGGGTGCGGAGCGGTTCGACGGGAGGCCCGCCAGTGCCTCGTCCAGGTTGTCCGTCAGGTTCAGCGCGTCGCGGGGCTTTCCGATGTCGACGGTCGCCGCGAACTCGTGCGTGAACGCGTTCTGCGGGCCGAAGGTCAGGCCATAGACGTCGAGGGCTGCGTCCATGCCCTGGGCGGCGGAGATGGCGGACTGGATGTGCGACGCGTCTCAGTCGGAGTCCGGCATGGCGCGACCGTCCGTTCAGGAGGCGTACAAGAAGGCTTCCGCGGCGATGGTGCAGGGGCGGCGACTGGTCGGGCCGTCGACGGGGACCTCGCCGTCGGCGATCTGCGTGATCAGCGGAGCGAAAGGTCGGTAGACGGCCCGCAGCCACTGCCGAGGCCACGTTCTGCGGTCCATTCAGGTGTCGCGGACCGGCGTGTGGATGTCGGCGCTGATCTGCTGCTCGGACTCCGCGGTCGCAGTGAGGTGGAAGTTGGGCCAGCGCCAGCCGAGTTCCTTCCAGGAGCGACGAGTGCGGTGGGAGCGCAGGAGCATGAAGTTGACGCCGGCCACCAGGTGCCCGCGCGCGCCCCCCTGCCCGTCGGCCTCCAGCCGTGCGAGTCCGTCCATGCCGAGCGGGGTCGCGAGGGGGGTCAACAGCACTCCGCCGGGGCTCAACTGCCTGACCCAGGCTGCCGGGATCTGCGTGACGCACGCGGTCGAGATGATCCGGTCGTATGGCCCCTCCCCTTCACACCCGTCCTCGCCATCGGCGCACACCACCCTCACGCCGGTTCCCTCCAGTCGTGCGCGGGCGCGGTCGGCGAGATCGGGGGCGATCTCCACGGTCACCACTGATGCGGTGCGCTCGGCCAGGAGTGCGGCGTTGTAGCCGGTGCCGGTGCCGATCTCCAGCACGCGCTGGCCGGGCCGGGGGTCGAGATGGTGGAGCATCTGCACGACCACCGCCGGGCACGAGATGGAGCTGGTGAACTCGTTGGAGTCGGTGGGTCCGTCCTCGGGCCGTACGGCCCCATCGCGGATCTGCGTGATCAGCGGTGCCCGCGGGCGGTACACCGCCTTCAGCCACCGGCCCGGTTCATGATCCGCATCGAGCATGGGGAACAGGCCGTCGTCCCCCCGCTTGGGCCACCACACTTGCCTGGGCACGTAGTGGTGGCGTGGCACGTCGTGGAAGGCGCGCAGCAGCCACTCGTGGCCGGTGAAGTACCCGTAGTCCTTCGCGATCTGGGCGGCGCACTCGCTACGCAGAGTCGAAGCGTCCGGGGCAATTGTCATTCGGGGGGTGGTCCCGGGTCTTCGTCCCGGTGCCCGTTACCGGTATCCGTCTGCCCGGTGTCCTTGATGTCGCCCTCCTCTTCCTGCGGGTTGTCCTGGCTGCCGTTGGTGCGGTCCACCGCGCTCCTCCTTAGCCCTGTGCTCCCGGGTGCTGCTGACGGTAGCGGCCCCGGCCGGGCATCCGACAGGGCGCACGCGAGGGCGGGTTACGCGACGCCCGGCTCGTTGCCCGGGGCGGCGGAGCAAGAACGGGCCCCGGATCGGGGAGCACCGTTAAGGTGCCGCAGGTGGCATGTACCAGGCCAACGGATCGTTGTTGCTGTCGTGCCGGGCCGGACCAGGCGGGCCCTGGTCGTTCTAGTCCTCGGCCTGCGGAGCCGAGAGTCTTGAGGCAGTGAAGCGGCCTTGAGAGGCCCGATGCGGCAAGGTTTTCCCTGTAGCCTCTCGGTAAGCGGTTCGTGACTGGGGGTTGCTCTGCGCAGTGGCTGAGGACGGGAAAGAGGAAGGCAGCACGCCTGTGGGATCGTCAGGGATGATGTTGGGCATCAGCGATTGTTTCTTCCCGTCCCGTCGGCGCGCGCAGGGCCTGGCGGGCGTTCCTCTCCTCAGTTTCGTGGCACGTTAGCGGGAGGAGGCGAGCATGCGGAAGGTTCGGTTTCAGCAGCTTCTGCACCAGCGGCGCTGGGAGAGCTACGAGACGTTCTGTCATCATTATCGGCAAGCCGCCAAGGCTGCGGCGGAGCTGGATGGCAACCCCAAGCTCGCGTCTGCCTTCGTCTCCCATTCGACTTTCGATCGCTGGATGACCGGTGAGATCAAAGGTCTGCCCCGGTTCCCTTCCTCCCGCGTCTTGGAGCACCTTTTCGAGGAGAGGGTCGATTCCTTGTTCGGTCCGCCCGCCGTCATGATTCCCGAGCAGGCGACACCGCACCTTGCAGCGCTGGAGTCCTTCCGGATGGCTGACCGCCAGCTCGGTGGTGGGCACGTGTACTGGTCGGTGCTGCATTACCTCAAAACTGCCGTCCTACCGGCACTCTTCGACGACGAAACGGGGCAGGACTCAAATGGTGAGGAAGCGTTCCGCGCCGCAGCGGTCCTGACCGAGATGGCGGGCTGGATGGCGCACGATGCCGGGCTGGACGAGGTGGCCAGCTCCCATTTCTCCCGTGCCCTGCGACTGGGGCAGTCGGTAGCCGACACCTCCGTCGCCGCGAACATCAAGATCGGTATGAGTCATCTGGCCTTGCAGAGTTCTCGCGCCGGAGAAGCCGCCGAACTGGCGCGGTCCGGAATTGATGACATGGCCTCCGCTCCACCCATGCCGGTCCTGTCCGCCCGGCTGTGCGCGATGCAGGCCCGTGCGCTCGGCCAGATGGGCGAAGCCTCCGGTGCTCGGCGCGCGTTGGAGGGCGCGGAGGAGTATCTGCGGGCAGGAGAGCCCTCGGCCGCGCCCAGTTGGGTCGCCCCCTTCGACGAGGCAGCTCTGGCCAGCGAGAGTGCCTCGACTCTGCTGGATCTGGGGTTGCTGTCGCAGGCGGAGCAGGAGGCGGAACGGGCCTTGAGCCTGCGTGATGCCACCCGGGCACGCAGCCGCGCCTTCGGTCAGATGACACTCGCCCAGGTCCTGATCGCGCGGGGGCAGGTCGACGCGGCATGCACCGTCGGACACGAGGTATTGGGAGCATGCCAGTCACTGGGCTCTCACCGCATCAGCCGCCGGATGACGGAACTGGGGGCGTCCCTCGCGCCGTTCGGTGACAGTCGGTCCGTGCGGGCGCTGGTTGACCGCATGGCGGAGGTCGAAGGGCACCGCACGCTGCTGCTCGCCAGCCTCACTCTCCCGGGAGGCCGCCCGTCATGAGCGGTGCGCCAGCGCCTGGAGAGCCGGGCCGTGAGGCATACCTCGCCGAAGGCAACGCGCGGCAGGCTCGCAAGCGTGTCGCGGCTGACTTCCTCATCCGTGACGTGCGCGGATATCTGCTGCTGGTGAACCCGACATACAAGGCTGGGTGGGACTTGCCGGGCGGGATGGCCGAAGCCAACGAGTCCCCACTCGCCGCGGTGATGCGGGAGCTGGACGAGGAACTTGGCGCGGAGGTCACCTCACAGGGACTGCTGTGTGTGGACTGGGTGGAACCGCACGGTCCCTGGGACGATCTGCTCGCGTTCGTCTTCGACGGTGGCGTCCTGAATCCCTCGCAGGCGGCGCGGCTGACGCCCAGGGATGCCGAGGTGTCCGAGCATCGCTTCTTCGATGTCGAGACGGCGCTGTCGCTGCTCCCCGCCCGGCAGCGGGCGCGGGCTGCCCATGCACTGCGGACGCTGGAGGACGGCGTGCCGCGTTACCTGCACAACGGTGCCCTCCAGCGGGGGCCGAGCGGATTTCACTGACGGCCGTCAGGGCAGCAGCCGGTCAGGCCCGCAGGCGCTCCGTGGATCGGTCCGCTGCGGCCTCGCGCGCGGCGATTCGCAGATGCGCGAAGGCGTCGCGCACCACCGTCATCTGCCGCTCGGACAACGGGGTCTCCAGACTGGCGAAGCACCCCTCGACATGCCGGGTGCCGCTCAGGCCCACGGTGACAACAGCGTGAGGAGCGGTCTGGAACAGGTACTTCAGCGCCAGCGACGCGAGCACGCCGGGCTCGCGCCCGAAGTCGGCCGCGAGGCTCCCCAGGCACCGTTCGAGCGCCGCCGCTACCGGCCCCTCGGGCAGATTCTCCTGCCGGTTCCCGGCGAGGAGACCATGGGCCAGAGGCGAGGCGATGATCAGGCGCGCTCCGTGCTGAGCGGTGAAAGCACACAGGTCGTGTCCGCTCTCGATGCATACGGCCGGCTGCAAGGCGTTGACCTGTGCCCATACGACGTCCGGCTGGATGCGGCAGAACAGTTCACGAAAACGGCTGACCGTGCTCTCGGGCTCACCGTGTGAGGGCCCGCGCAGTCCGATCGCTCTGATCTGGCCGAGAGCCTGCATCGCACGCATCTGCTCCACCGCGCACTCCAGGTAGCGGTCGCCGGGACCGAAATCCCAGGAATCGAAGGTGTATACCGCGAGTTCGTCCTGGTAGAGGTTCTCCAGCGTCTGTTCCAGCTGATGCCGGATGCGCGGTCCCGCGTAAGGATGGGGCGCCGAGCCGCACAGGTGCCCGATCTTGCTGGCCACATGCACCCGGTGTCCTTGATACTCGCGCAGGACCTTTCCGATCATTCGCTCCGCATGGCCGTCGCCGTGACTGTCGGCGGTGTCCACGAAGTCCGCGCCCAAGTCGAGAGCGCGTCGTAGCCCTTCACGGAACTGGGCATCGACCACCAGGGGTGGCTGTGGTCCGGCCCATCGGCTAGAGCCGCTGCTCACGCCGAGCGCCCTCACCGTCACTTCCGCAGTCAATTGCCGGGAAGGCAGGCGGGCCGCGGTCATCCGCACACTCCTCTCGGCCGGGGGGAGAAGCCGACACCGTCACCTTCCTGCCATGGCTCCACACGCCAGGTGGCATCAGCATGCGTCGGGGGCCGCACGTGCCGGACGGCGGAGCCTCTCGTGGCTGTCGCGGGGATGAGCACCCTTTTCTTCTCCTTGCACTGCGCACATCGCCCCGAAGGGCGAGGGGCGGTGGACCCCTCTGACCAGCCTGGCCCATAGGAGAGCCCGGGTGGTACCGGGACAGCCCTCCACTTCACCCCACTTACCCGTCCGCCCACCCAGCCCCGTGCAGACCCCGGGCGCGGCTCGGCGCCCTCCTCTAGTTGTTCCGTCGCCCGCAGACGGCTGTTCCGTCGTCCGCAAGGCCACCTTGCCCCGCTCCATCGCTCACCAGGTGTGACCTGGCAAGACGCACTACCGATCCGTGCAGCGCTCGGGCAGGATCACATCACGAACAGACGCCCCAACATGCAGGGAAACCTCTGTCAAGCCCTTTCGGTGAAGTGGGGCAGAGTGGGGAGCCCAGCGCCCCGCCGCTCTCACGCTTCTCCAGGCCACAACGGGACGGCCGTGGCGACGTCCTGAATGTGCGCATATGTATCGCCTCGTACCTCCGGATCGACAGCCGTACGTGTCTCCGCTGGAGCCGTGAAGTGGGGCGGAGTGGGGAGCTCAGGCACTGTCCCCGCAGCTTCTTCAACGGCAACGCTGGCATCACACGCCTTCCGGTTACCCACGGTTCCTTCGGATCGAGCCGAGCACGCGGCCCGGACAGGTGCACCAGTCCGCTCGTGTCCTGCGCCCACGCGCCCGCAGAGGAAGAAGCCAGATGCCGCCGCTCACGCCTCTTCCCGGCTCATCACCGGCCGACCGCCCGGCCGTGACCGTCTGCTGGGCCCAGAGCACCTATCCCCACGACAAGGGGGCGGTCGGTACGGCGCGCGACTTCGCCGTCGATGCCCTCACACGGTGGGGGCTGCCCGAGGAACTGCGGGAGGACGTGCGGATGTGTGTGTCCGAGGCGGCCACCAACGCGGTGATCCACACTGCGGCAGCCGAGGGTTTCGATGTGTCTCTCGACCTGCTGCGGACCGAGGCGGAGTTGCGGGTGCATGTCGGTGACGGTGATCCCGACCGGGTGCCGGTACGGGCCTGCTCCGGGCCGGAGGGCGTCAACGGCCGTGGCCTGCATCTGATCACTTCGCTGGCGCACGACTTCACCGTCACCGTCACCCCCACTGGCAAGACGGTCTCCTTCAGCTTCGGCATTCCGCAGCGGATTCCGGGGGCAGCGCGGTGAGCTGCGACGAGACCGAAGTGGGGTGGGTGCGGTGCCGGTTGTGCGGCTGCCTGGTCGCACTGCACACGGTGTACCCCTACTGCTTCACGGTGGACGACGAGCCGCAGGATCGGGTGCTGGTGAGGTGCCGAGATGCGGCGGCGTGCGCCGGGCGCAGCACGAGCACCGAGCGCTGGGACCGGCTCCAGGTCACCGTGCCGGCCCGCGAACCGGGTCCGGGGGCTCCCTTGTTCTGCTGCCTCGTGTGCCAGGTGGCCCTCACCGCTGACGAGGCTGAAGTCGCCCGGGTCGAGGATCGCTGGGGCTGGTTCACGGAGGTCGTCTGTAGGGATACGGACGCCTGCGAGCAACGTCAGTGGCACGACGAGCCACTGCGGTCCGACTCGCCGTAGCCCGCACATGCCCCTGGCTGTGGCCCCCTTGCTTCTTCCGTTCGCCCGCTTTGCCGGATTGGACCTCCTATGAGTACCCGTGAGGAACACGCCCTCACCGACCAGCACGCCACTGCCCCGGACCAGGCGGTGGCCCCCTCGCGGCCCCGGCCCGCGACGGATACCCCTGACGACGCCGACCAGGTTGCGCGGCCCCGCCAGCCCGCATCCCCGCCAGGGCGGGGCGAGGGGCTGGTGGCGGCCGGCCGGTGGTGGGACGCGGTGCAAATGCCCTCCTACCTGGGGGAGCGGGTGCTCACCCGGCTCGGGCAGCGGTCCGGGCCGGTGATACGCGACCCCTACGCCCACTACCTGCACTGGCTCGTCGTCCCCGGGAGCGCCGAGCCGTGGCGTCTGCCGGGGTCCTCGCTGGTGCGGGTCCTGGGCCGGGGCTGCTGGGTGATGGTGCCGCCCGGCGGGTGCACCCGCTCCCCCGGCCCGCACTGGACCCGCCCCCGTGCCGACGGTCCGCAGCTCACCCCTGCCGGCCCGCTGCTGGCCGCGCTCACCGCGACGGTCGCCGACGAACTGGCCGCGGCCCCGGAGACCCACCCCGCCGTGTTCGGCCAGGACGAGGCCCCGGCCGTCCTGGGCCTGCTGCGCGCTGCTTTACCCGACCTCATCGACGCTGTGGTTGTGCGTGCCGCCCAACTCCCGGTCGGTGATGCGCACCGGCAGTTGGCCACCACCAGGCAGGACATCGCGGAGCGGTCCCTGCGCCTCGCCGATGCCTCGGACTGCGGCGTGGGCGGGGCCCCCTCCCTTTTGGCGCGGCAGCTGGCTCATCACCACCGTGCCCTGCGCGATTCCCTCTCCGCCCTCCCCGCACGGTCACTGCCCGTTCAGCCCCCGGAGGCCGTCGTGCCGTCTCTCCCGCGAGGCCCGGAGACGGTCGGTACCGACGCGGTCGGAGAGGTCTTGCTCGATCACGGGCACGTGCGGAAGGCAGCCGTCGCCTCCTCTCACGACGGTCCGCTAGCCCCGGCCAAGGGGTGACGGACACCCCCACCAGACCCCCTTGGCCGGTCTACACCGGCCGTTGGGACGCGGTGCCCTCCCCCGTCTCCGGTCCGTACGCCGCCCCGTCGGTTGCGGCCCGGGGCGCGTCCCGGCGGCCCTCCCTCCTCTGCTTGTTCCTTCGACCCGACGACCGTCTGAGGCTCCATGACGATGACACCCACACCCGATCACCGCGCTCCCCGAGCCCGGCGCCGTCTGCTGACTGTGCGGGCCCGGCTGATGCTGGTCGCGGTCGTCTCCATCACCGCCCTGCTGGGGTTCGTGGTGGTGGACGCCTGGGGGGACTGGCAGCAGCAGACCGCGCTGCGCAACGACTCCGCCACGGGCGAGCTGGGCGGTGAGGCGTCCCTGCCGTTGTTCGTCGGGGCTCAGGCCGAGCGCAAGCTAACCGCCGCTTACCTGGCCCGGCCCACGAAGGCCGCGAAGAAGGCGCTGGATGAGCAGCGGGCCGTCACCGACAAGGGCGTCGCCTCCTTCCGGCACCTGTCCGGTACGGAGCTGGAGACCAGCCGCCGCCACAAGTGGGAGTACGTGGAGCGGGTCTACCAGCGGATCGAGGGCCTGGAGGAGAACCGGCGGGCGGTGGACGCCCGCACCGGCGATGCGGAGGAGGCCACCGGCTACTACACCGCCCTCCTCAGCTCGATGGTGGAGTTCTACCAGGCGCTCAGCGCGATGGATGACGCGCAGCTCACGCAGGAGACCCGCCCGTTGGTGGGGTTGTTCTGGGCGAGTGAGGGCGCCAGCCAGCAGGACGCGCTAGTCGCCAAGGCCCGTGCGGCGGGCCGCATGTCCGTCGGGGACCGCCGCGCGTTCGCCGAGGCGTACGGTGCGCAGCGGGTGATGTACACCCGCTGGATCGTCCCCTACCTGCCCGAGAAGGACCGGGCCACCTGGGACCGCATCGTCTCCACCCAGGCGTGGCGCACCGTGCAGGACATCGAGCGGGACGTGATCGCCGCCCCCACGAGCACCTCGGCGGGCAACGGCGCCGTGGAGGACCTGCCCTCCTCGGTCGGGCGGTGGGATGCCGCGTACGGGCAGGTCGCCCAGCAGATCGCCGGTCTCAATTTGTCGCGGACGCAGGGGCTGCTGGCCCACGGGTATGAGCGGGCGGAAGAGATCCGTACCCAGGTGTATGTGAAGCTCGGCATCTCCCTGGCCATCGTGATCGCGCTCGCGCTGCTGATCTTCGGGATCATCCGCTCCGTCCTCTCCCGCCTGCGGGGGCTGCAATCGCGCGCGGAGGAGACCGCGACGCGGCTGCCCGCGGTCGTCGACCGCCTCCAGGCGGGCGCGGAGGTGGAGGTGCACGCGGAGTTCCCCCTCCCGCAGCCGCGCGGGGATGAGTTCACCGGGCTGGAGAACGCGCTGGTCTCCGCCCAGCACACGGCCGTGCACATGGCGCGGGCCCAGGCCGGCGACCGCCGTGGCTTCGCCGCCTTCGTCGCCGTGACCAGCGGGCGCGCTCTCAACCTCCTCGGCGTGCAGTTGACGCGTCTGGCCGTGCTGGAGACGAAGTACGGGCGCAAGCCGCAGGACGCCCCCGTCCTGGAGGATCTGATCAGCGTCGACCATCCCGGTGTCGCCACCCGCCGTCACCTGGACAACCTGCTGACCCTGGCCGGCGGACACGACGAGCCCTACACCCAGCCCAGGGCGCTGGGTGACATCGTCCACGACGCCGCCGCCGAGACCGATTCCCCCGAGCGGGTCACCAACAAGGTCCGCGCGCAGGTGTGGATCCAGCCGCAGGCGGTCAACGCCGTCATGCACGTGATCGCCGCGCTGCTCGACAACGCCCTGTCCTTCTCCCGCGCCACGGTGACCGTCACCAGCCTCAGCCCGGTCCACGGGATCGCCCTGCACATCGAGGACATGGGCACCGGCATGACGGCGGAGGAGTTCGAGGCGGCCAACGAGAAGCTGGCCGCCCCGCCCACCTTCGAGTCGATGGCCCAGCACCACGACGGCCGCCTGGGCCTGTTCGTGATCGGGCACCTCGCCCGCCGCCACGGCCTGACGGTCCGTCTGCGGCCCTCCGACTACGGCGGCACCACCGGCGTGGTCATGCTCCCGCACAGCATCCAGTGCGACCAGCCCGTCGCACCACAGCCCGAGAGCGACCCTGCCACCACGCCTCCCGAGCCGCAGCCCGCGCCCGCCTCCCGCACGCCGCTGCCCGCCCGGCCCGCACCGAGCCCCTCTTCGCCGCCCGAGCAGCACCGGCCCGCGCGGCCGACCCCGGCTCCTTCCGCCGGAGCGGACAACGCGGTGAGGACCGATCACGGCGCACCACCGCTGCCCGTCCGCGAGCCCCAGAAGAACCTGGCGCCGCAGCTCGCCCAGCCCTCGGCGCCCCTCCCGGCCTACGACCCCGCGACCGACGTGTCACCCGAGACCGTCGGCGCCAACTGGAGCGCCTGGCAGGCCGCAGGCCGGGACACCGACCACACCCCCGCATCCGCACAGACCGAGCAGAAGGACGAGAGCCGATGAGCACCCCCAACCCCGAGATCCAGCAGATCCTCGACAGTCACGTCGAGAAGATCTCCGGCGTGCTCGGCGCCGTGGTGGCCTCCGACGAGGGCGCCCACATGTACTGGAGCATCGTGGACCACGACACCGCCGAGCGCCGCGCCCCCCTCGCCTCCTCGCTGGGCCAGACCGCGATCCGGTATGCCATCGAGGAAAACGGCGGTGCGGTACGGCGCGTGTTGATCGAGATGGACGACGGCTACGTCTCGATCAGCCGCCTCGGCAATCTCGCCTTCCTCGTCCTGCGCATCGACAGCGGCGCGAACCTGGGCACCGTCGGCCAGGAGGCCGCGCTGCTGAACAAGCGCCTCGCCTCCGTGCTGGACACCCACCTGCGCACGCGCAAAGAGGAGCGGACCTCCTCATGAGCGGCCACCACCCCGCGCCCGGCCGCCCCTCGCGTCCCTGGGCCGCGACCGGCGGCCGGGTGCAGGACCTCGCCCAGGATTCCGACATCCGCCTCGACACCCAGGTCACCACCCGCGACGACATGGCCACCCCTCCCACCGGGACCGGCTACCTGCGCATCGTCACGCTGTGCCGCACCCCCCGCGCCGTGACCGAACTGGCCGCCGAGCTGGACGTGCCGCTCGCGATCACCGCGGCGATGGTGGCCCGGCTGCGCGACGACGGCCACGTCCTGGCCCGCGCGCCCCTGGACGCCGCCACCAACGGCGTGGTCACCGACGCCCTCCTACGACGAGTGAAAGACAGACTGCATGCCATCTAACCCGCCACCCGATACCGTGAAAGTCCTGATCGCCGGGGGCTTCGGCGTGGGCAAGACCACCTTCGTCGGTGCCGTGAGCGAGATCGAACCGCTCTCCACCGAAGCCCAGCTCACCGCCGCCAGCGAACCGCTGGACGACACCACCCAGATCGGGGCCAAGGCCACCACCACCGTGGCGCTCGACTTCGGCCGCCGCACCCTGGGCGACCTCGTGCTGTATCTGTTCGGCACCCCCGGCCAGGACCGGTTCTGGTACATGTGGGACGACCTGCTGCGCGGCGCCATCGGCGCGCTCGTCCTGGCCGACACCCGCCGCATGGACGACAGCTTCGCGAGCGTCGACTTCTTCGAGCAGCGCGGTGTGCCCTTCATCGTCGGCGTCAACTGCTTCGACGACGCGCACAACTACGCGGCCGAGGACATCCGCGCCTCCCTGCAACTGCGCCCCGAAGTCCCCGTCGTCCATCTGGACGCCCGCGACACCCGCTCCTGCCGCGATGCCCTCATCACCCTCATCGACGCCCGCCTCAACCGGCACACCACCGTCACCGCGTAGAAAGGCAGCCCCCTCGTGTCCGTCACCGCCGACGTCGTCCCACCCTCCTCCAGCATCGACCTGTTCGCCGACGCCGCCCTGCGCGACCCTCATCCGCTGCACGAGACGCTGCGCGAGATGGGCCCCGCCGTCTACCTCCACAAGCACGGCGCCTGGGCCATCCCCCGCTACGAAGAGGCCCGCGCCGTCCTCAAGGACGCCGCAACCTTCTCCTCCGACGGTGGGATCGCCCTCACCGAAGAAGCCAACGAGCACATCCTCACCGGAACTGTGCTCGCCTCCGACGCGGTCGACCACGCCCGGCTGCGCCGCCCCCTCTCCCGCCAGCTCAACCAGCGCGCCATGCGAAAACTGACCGCACCGGTCGAGGAGCGTGCCGAGCAGCTCGTCGCCGAGCACCTGCGCTACGGCTCCTTCGACGCAGTCGCCCTCGCCCGCCAGTTTGTCGCCGACATCGTCATGGACCTGATGGGCCTGCCCGCTTCCACCCGCGCCCGGCTCATCGACGGTGCCGCCGCCACCTTCGAGTGCTTCGGCCCCGACAACGCCCGCTACCGCCAGGCGGCGCCGGTGGCCGCCGCGGTCATCACCTTCCTCCACCAGGAAGTGACCCGCCACAGCGTCGCGCCCGGCTCGTGGATGGCCGCCCTCTATCAGGCCGCCGACGCCGGACAGATCACCGAGACGGATGTCGTCCCGCTGATGAGCGCGTATGTCGCCGCCGGGATGGACACCACCATCTTCGCGCTCTCCACCGCCATCCATCTGCTGGCCACCCACCCCGAACAGTGGACCCGGCTGCGCACCGGCAAGATCAGCGCCCAGGCCGTCATGCACGAAAGCCTCCGGCTGGAAGCCCCCGTGCAGGGCTTCGGGCGACGCGTCACCCGCACCACCCGCATCGGCGGCATACCCATCAAGGCCGACGAACAGGTGTGGGTGCTCTACGGCTCCGCCGGACGCGACCCACGCCGTTGGGGCCCGACCGCCGACTCCTTCGACCCCACACGCGCACGCCCCGAGGACCACCTCGCCTTCGGCGCCGGACCACACCTGTGCGCCGGGAACCATCTCGCCGCCCTCGAAAGCCGCAGCCTGCTGACCGCCCTCACCCGGCACTGCACCCACCTGGAGCCCGACGGCGAACCCGTACGCGCCCTCAACAACACCCTGCGCGGCCACATCTCCATACCCGTCAAGGCCGCCCTCGCCCGCTCTCCCACCACCGGCCCCGACGGACCTCCGCCTGCCGCATGACCCCCCAGAAACGACCGGACACACACCCGATGAGCCCGATCAGCCTCCTCGCTCTCGGCGCGCTGCTCTCGGTCATCCTCCACCGCCGCCGACGCCGCCGCGCTCGTCCCCTCCACCCCATAGAACGCCTCGCCCGCCTGGAACACGCCATGACCACACCCGCCGACCACCTGCTGACCGACCTTCACGCCCTGCAGTCCGTACTCCGCCAGTTCGGCCCCTGACCCACCACCGAACCACCCGCATGGACTCTCCACACACCCATGACGATCGGAATGTCCACATATGCACCAGATAGCTGAGCACTTCGCTCCGGCCGACCACCAGATCGCCGGTGCGCCCGCGGCCGTGCAACCCACACACGACCAACATCCTCTTGGCGCCGCCTGCCTTCGGGCTCTGCGGCTGAGGGACACGGAGCCCGCGACCGGCGCAGCCGACCCCGCGCGCAACGTGCTGGAGGTCTTCGCCGGGGGGGCGGCCCGAGACCGTGCTCCCCCTCCCGTAATCGCGTGATGGCTCAATCCGGACCGGTCCCGCACACACGGGCTCGAACGCCCCCACTACGACGAGGAGGAACCGCCCCGTGGAGACCTCCGACATCGTCCTACGGGCCGACCGCCGACGCCTGGAGCACGGCCTCTCGCGGTCCGGCGCTCCCCGACCATCCACCACACAGAGGGACGCTCGGTGACCACGTCGAACCACCTGACCGGTCAGGTCGCGGGCCACGCCGTGCAGGCCGGTGCGGTGCACGGCGACATCGTCGTGCGTCCGGCGCCTCTTCCCCTGCCGCTGCCGCGGCAGCTCCCGCCGGTCCCGGCTTCCTTCACCGACCGGGAGCACGTGCTGGGGGCGATGCGTGCCCGGCTTGCCGGGCTGCCGCCCGAGAGCGTGCACATCGCCGCCATCAGCGGTCCCGGCGGGGTCGGCAAGAGCACACTGGCCTGCCGTCTGCTGCACACGGTGGCGTCGAAGTATCCGGGCGGGCAGCTCTACGTCCACGCCCGAAGCCACCACCCCGATAGCCCGGCCGGCGACGCCGAACTGCTGGAGGCGCTCACCAGGTCCCTGCGCCCCGAACCTCTGCCGGGCACGCTCTCCGAGCTGGTGGCCCTGTGGCGCTCGGTGACCGCGGCCCGCCCGCCGACCGCCCTGCTCATCGATGACGCGGTGCGCGCGGACCAGGTGCGCCTGCTGCTGCCCGGGGGCAGCGGCCACCTCGTCGTGGTCACCAGCCGCGAACCCCTGATGGACCTGGTGCCCACCGGCGCTCTCCTGCACCCGCTCGCACCGCTGGATGAAGCCGCCGGAACCCAGCTCCTGGCCCGCCTCATCGGCGAAGAGCGCGTCACCACCGCGTCCGTCGCCGCCCGAGCCCTCGTGCGAGCCAGCGGCGGACTGCCCCTGGCCCTGGGGCTGTGGGCCGCGCCCCTCGCCGCCGACCCCGACCAACAACTGCCCTCCGCCCTCTCCGCCTTGTCCGTATCCCCACCCCGCCCCGCAGGAGCTGCCATGAACGCCCTGACTCGCGCCTACGAACGACTCGATGATGACGCCGACCGCCACGTCTACCGGCAGCTCGGCTGCCTGTTCACCATCGATCTCGACCTGCCGACCACCGCCGCGGCCTGCGGCCTGACGGAAGCGGCGGCGCACGAGCACCAGACAACTCTGGCGCGCGCCGCTCTCCTGACCACCGCAGAGGAGGACCCGGTACGCGGCCCGCTGTGGCAGATGCACGACACCACCCGACGGCACGCCCGCGGCCTCGCCGACACGGGTGAGCAGCAGACCGTACAGCGGCGGGCCCTGGAGTGGCTCGTGACCGTGACCCGGGCAGCGGAGCGGCTGCTGACCCCCCACCACCAGAGGCTGGAATGCTCCCTCCCGCCCCAGCAGGTCGGCCTCCCCTTCAGCGACGAGAGCGGGGCGGAGGCGTGGCTGGAGGCGCAGCATCCGAACCTGATGGCTGGCCTCCGCGCGGCGTATAAGGCGGGCCTGGACCAGCTCACGTGTGTACTCAACAGCAGCATGTGGCCGTGGTGGCACCGCGGCCACCACTACTCCCTGTGGATCGAGGCGCACACCCTGGCCATCGCCGCTGCGCGACGCAGCGGCAACGTGGCCGCCGAACTGCAAGCCACCAACACGCGCGGCGTCGGATACCGGAACTCCGGCCGCACCGACGAGGCCCTGGCCGCCTTCGACCAGGTTCTCACCCTCGCCCGGGAGAACGGCGAGGACTTCTACCTCGCGCAGGCACACCACGAGCTGGGGGCCACCCACCGCCAGACCGGCAACGACACCACCGCCCACAGCCATTTCACCCGTGCCCACCAGCTGCGCGAAGGGCTCGGGCTCCCGCGCGGCGCGGCGCTGAGCCTGCACGGCCTGGCCGAGATCCACGTTGCCCGCGGCGAGCTGAGTGAGGCCATCGACGCGTTCAGCCGCGTCCACGACCAGCTGCTGGCCCTGGACCCCCCGGAGCGCTTCGATGCCGCCCGCGCCCAGGCATGGCTCGGGCGCGTCCTGTTCACCTACGGGCAGCCCGGCCGCGGCCATGGCGCACTGGAGCAAGCACGTGACGTCTTCACCTCGGGCGGCACCCGCTCCCGGCGCTGGGAAGCCCGCTGCACCGAGTGGCTCGGCGAGGGCGCCCAGAAACAGGGCGACTACACCGAGGCCGCCGACTGCTATGCCCGCGCCCTGGAGATCTACCGCGAGCTCGGCCGCCGGGGCGACATCGACCGCCTCGACGAGCGCCAGCGTTCCCTCTCCTGTCCCTGACCGCACCGGCCCGGTGCAACGCACGAGCCCTCGCATGGCCGGCGTCGGCCTGGGCGAACTGCGACGAGCCCGTGTCGGGGTGTCTGACCGCGCCCCACTGCACGGTGCGGCTGCGCAGGCGGCCCGCCCTGTACCGCACCTCGAAGATCGTATGAAGAGGAATCTGTGCCCGGCCCTGATATCGATCACACTGTCAGCAGCGCGCCACGACTGTGGCCGCACCAGCAGGAGCTGGTCTCCGCAGCTGTCCGCACACTCGCCACCGAGCCCCGGACCACGGGCGTGATGGCGTGCGGTCTGGGCAAGACGCGCGCCGCCTGCGAAGTCGCCTACCTCGTCGCTGCCGATGACCGTGTGTTGATCGTCGCGCCGACCATCGACCTGGTCGGTCAGATCCTGCGCGACTGGAGGGACTACCGGGGTGCCGCCCACCTTGGCCGCGTCGTCGCCGTGTGCTCCGACGACAGGGTCCTCCTGGACCGCGACGGCCAGCCGCTGACATCTCAGCCGACGATGGTGACCACCGATCCGCAGCAGCTCGCCGACTTCACCAAGGGCCCCGGCCGGGTGACGGTGGCCATCACCTATCAGAGCTTGCCTACGCTGGCCGCGGCCCATGCTGAGCACGGGCTCCCGCCCTGGCGCATCATGATCGTCGATGAGGCGCACCGCAGTGCCGGAGCCGCCGGAAAGACCTGGGGCATCGTTCACGACAACGTCGTCCTGCCGGCCGAACGTCGCCTGTATCTGACCGCGACCCCGCTGATCACCGGCGAAAACGCCATCAGTATGGACGACTCGAAGATCTACGGGCCCATCTGCAAGAACGTCCCGTTCTCCCGCGGTATCGAGCTGGGCATGCTCGCCGACTACCGCCTCGTCGTCGCTGTGGCCACCAGCCGCGAGGTACAGGCGCTCGCCCAGGAAGAGACCCACTTCCGCGTCGGGCAGTCCGCGGTGTCCGCCACCATGCTGGCCCGGCAGATCGCCGTCCTGCGCGCGGCACGTGAACACGACATCAGGAACCTGATCACTTTCCACCAACGTGTCACCGACGCCGAGTGGTTCGCCGCGACACTCCCGGCCGTCGCGAGCCTCCTCGGCCCGGACGAACGCCCCACCGGACCGCTCTGGGCCGGCCACGTCCACGGCGGCCAGTCGGGCCACGAACGGCGCGGGGTCCTGGAACGGCTCCGCACCCGCGAGAACGGCCTGAAGGTGGTCTCCAACGCGCGGGTCCTTACCGAGGGGGTCGACGCGCCGGACGTCGACGGGGTCGCCTTCCTCTACCCCCGCGAGTCGGTCAACGACATCATCCAGGGCCTCGGACGCGCCATGCGCACCGGAGGCCGCACCGGCAAGGTCGCATCCGTCATCGTGCCGCTCCTCCTCAACGACGGCGACGACCCCGAAGAGGCACTGCTGGGCACGAAGTTCGGGCCTGTCCTGCGGGTCGCCCAGGCTCTGCGGGCCACCGATGACACCCTCGGCAGGCGGCTCGACAGCGCACGCCGGTCCCTGGGCGTCCGTGACAACAGCACTCTGGACCTCGACAGGCTGGACGACTCCGATCCGCACGGAGCCCTCCCCGACTGGCTGAGTATCAACGGGATTCCCGTGCCGCCGGACTTCGCCCGGGCCATCACCGTACGGATCGTCCGGTCCGCCAGCAGCAGCTGGGCGGAGGGAATCGCCGCCTGCGCCGCCTACCGCGAAGCACACGGCGACCTGGAGCCTCCCCGCGGCTGGACGACCGCGGAAGGGCTTCCCTTCTACAGCTGGCTCGAATACCAGAAGAACCGCCACCGCAATGGCCTGATGACGCCACAGGAGAGCGCTGAACTCGAACGGTACGGCATGGTCTGGAACAAGCACGACCGCGCCTGGGAGCAATTCCTCACGGACCTGGTCGCATTCCGCGAGGAGCACGGACATCTCGATGTGCCCAAGACATACGTGACACCGGCCGGCCGTCCCCTCGGGATCCAGGTGATCACCCGGCGAAAGAGCTGGGAGGACCTGGGCGCCGAGCGTCAAGCCGAACTCCTCGAACTCGGCTTCATCCGCAGCTTGCCCGAGTACCACTGGAACCAAAACTTCGCGGCCTGGCTGGAGTTCAAGCAGGAACACGGCCACCCGGTCGTCCCGCGTGACTACACCACTGCCAGCGGAGTGAGACTCGGCGTATGGCGCATCCTGCAACTCCGGAATCTCAAGACCGGCGACCTATTGCCAGAACGCGCCAAATCCATAACCGCCAACCATCTCCACCTCGGTGCGCGCGAGTTGAACGAACTGCGGCATGTGCAGGCGCTTGAGAACTACCGCCAAGTACACGGAAACATCGAGGTGCCCTACAACCACGTCACAGCCGACGGGCTGAAACTCGGGCGCTGGTTCGTCAACCAGAGAAGGAACATGCGCAACAACACCATCAGCGCATACCTGGCCCAGGAATTCTCCCGGCTCGGCGTACGAGCCGTAACCCGCAAACTGCCAGGACGCGGCTGATACCGAAAACACCATCCCCGTGCCGATCGGTTCGCACGGGGATGAGCCCCAACAGGAACACGGCAGCCGAGCCGGACCCGTCACGGCCCGAGGCGATAAGCAGCCCCACCACCACCACCGAAACCGGGGAACCCGTCATGCCTGAGGAAGCGCAGGACCCGTTCAACAACCCGCCTCCCCTAGACGTTGGTGTCCACGCCCTCACCACAAGGGACGCCCAACTGCTCCTGGTCAGCCGCCCCTCCACCGTGGCCGCCTCTCAGCGAGGACTCCCGAACGGCACGGCCACCGCGAACGAGCTGCCCCGGCGCGCTCTGAGCCGTCATCTCGACGAGAGGCTGACCTTGCGCGCCAGGACCGGACACATCCTTGCCCTGGACCACGTCCCCGAGCAGCAGGGACAGCATCCGGACGCCGCCGTCGAAGCGACGAACACCGACGTAACCGTTCTCGGAGACCGTGCATGCCCCTGTGGCCCCACCAGCAGCAAGCCGTCCAGGACCTCCGCAGAAGATGGGCGTTTCATCGGCGACTGCGGCTGATCATGGCCTGCGGCACAGGGAAGACCCGGGCCGGGGCCGGGACATTCAGCGAGGTCACGGCCAGCCGCCTGATCACGGTACCGACCCGCGAACTGCTCGCCCAGCACCTGCACGACTGGGAGGCCACGGTGGGGCGGGCGGCGATGGGCACCGTGATGGCCATCTGCGGCCACGGCGCCAGCATGCGCCGTCAGATGGAAGAGGACGGGAGCATCCTGGATGTCCAGGTCACGCGGGACCCCCGGGCACTGGCCGAGGCCGCCCGAAGCGGCGGTCCGCTCACGGTGGCCACGACGTACGACAGCCTGCGTATCGTCTCCGAAGCACACGAGCGGCACGGCCTGCCCCGCTGGGACGGCATCATCGCCGATGAGGCACACCGCACCGTCAACATGCTCGGCCGCGCCTGGACAGCCATCCACGACGACGCGCGCGTGCCGAGCGCCCTGCGCCTGTACATGACCGCGACCCCCCGCGTCGTGAAATCCTCGGGCGCCGCCACGGACCTGACCACCGTCGCGAGCATGGACAACGAGCAGCAGTTCGGCCCGGTGGGGCACTACCTCTCGTTCGCCGAAGCCCGGCGCAGAGGGCTGCTGGCCGACTACCGCATCGTCGTCTCCGCCGTCTCGGACGCGGAGGCTCTCCGTCTGGCCCGGCGGACCCCTCGGCACGCGATGCCGGACCCCTTCCAGATCAACGACACCCGGGCGATCTCCGCCCCCGTGCTGGCGGCCCAGATCGCCCTGCTCCGAGCCGCCGACGAACACGGCCTGCGCAAGATCATCACCTACCACCACCGAGTCAAGGACGCGGTGTGGTTCGCGCGGACACTCCCGGAAGTCGCGGACTGGCTGGGATACGACCGCATCGCCGCCCGCCTGCGCACCGGCAGCGTCTACAGCGAACAGCCCCGCGAAGCGCGGCGCACGACCTTGCAGATGCTCGGCGACGACGAGCCGGGAGTGGTCATCGTCGCCAACGCCAGGGTATTGGCCGAGGGGATCAACGCGCCCGCCGTCGACGGAATCATGTTCGTCGACGCCAAAGGATCACCGATCGACGTGATCCAGGCAGTGGGCCGCGCCATGCGGCTGGGCGACGCCGCACACAAGACCGCCACCGTGATCATCCCTCTGCTGCTGCCGCCCGGACACAGCCCCGAGCACCCGTGCGTGGAGTCGCTGTGGGCACCGGTGTGGAGCGTGGTACGGGCGCTGCGCGCGCATGACGAAACCCTCTCCGCCTCCCTGGACGGGCTGCGCCACGAGCTCGGAGCCAAGGAACCCCGAGCCCTGTACGAGCTGCCCGACTGGCTGAGCGTGACCGGGATACCCATCGACCCCGGCTTCGCCCGGGCCATCTACACCCGGACCGTCCGCGCCAGCACACCTCTCGTCGAAGAGTATCTGGGGGCCGCCCACGCCTACCGGGAGCAGCACGGTGATCTGCTGGTCCCCTACACCCACCACACCCCCAACGGGCTCGCGCTCGGCGCGTGGAACCACGCGCAGCGGGCCGCCTACCGCGCTGGCACCATCACCCCGACCACCCGCGACCGACTCACCGCGCTGGGCATGGTCTGGGACGTCGAGCGTGAACAGCGGCGGCAGCTGATGGAGGGCGCCCGCGCGTACGCGCAGCGCACCGGCAGCCTCGCCACAGTCCCCTACCGCCACCGCGAGGGCGGTGTGGACCTGCACACCGCCCTCGCACGGATCCGATCCGGCGACGTGCGCCTGCCTCCCGAGGACTACCACGAGCTGGTGCGGCTGGGCATGCCGAACACGCCCGCCGTCTCCCGCCGGGCACGCCGAGCGGCAATAGTCGCCGCGGCCGTCGACTTCGCGGCCGAGCACGGCCACCTGATCCCCCCGCCACACCACCTGGTCGACATCGGCGGCGAGCTCATCGACCTTGACTCGGAGCTGGACCGGATACGCAAGCGCTACTGGAACGGCCAGCTCCTCACCGAGCACCTCCAGGCCCTGGAAGAAGCAGGCATCATCTGGAGCCGCCGCGATCTCCTGTGGGAACGCTTCTACCAGGACGCCCGCGCCTACCGCAGGCGACACGGAAACCTCTTCGTCCCCGTCGGCTACACCACCCCCGACGATCCTCCCCGGCTGCTCGGGGCCCAGATCTCCCGCAACCGCGCGAGCTGCCAGGACACCACGCGCCGCGAGCGGCTGACCGCGCTGGGCATGTTCTGGGAAGCACGCCGCCGCGCCCACTACCAGCATCTGGAAGCCGCCCGCATCCACGCCCGCGCGCACGGAGAGCTGGCAGTCGCACCCGACGAAGTCGTCGTCCTGGACGACGGCACCACCATCCACCTCGCCCGGTGGCTCACCACCCTCGACGACACTGCGCTCCAGCAGGTCCACGACCACGTCGACGCCGCCCTGAAATGGCCTGCCGAATGGTGGCCCGACCCCAACCGCGAAACAGCCGCCCGAGTACCAACCTCTCTTCATTCAACTATTTCGAAGGATGGCATTAATGGAGTCTCTTGACGCGGAAGGCTGGTCCCAGCTTTTCAGCTCGTGCCGCAAATCGGCCTGTCATCTGGAAATGCGCGACCATTACGCGGTGGCTGAGGAAGCCGCCGACATCGAAAAGTGGCGGGCCGGGAAGTGGGGGCCCGAGGAGGATGCCGCGAGCAAGGCCGGTTGGCTTGAGCTGATGCGGGCCACCGCGGCACGCGGCGTCCGGCTGCGCCGGGCGCGCATCATCTCCGAACCGGCCAGCGAATACATTCGGTTTGAGCACGAGGGGACGCCGCAGAACATCGAGGCCGGAGAAGACGTCCGCTGGCTGCCCCGCACGCGGGCCTCCGGACTGGCGTTGCCGGGCAACGACTGCTGGATCTTCGACAGCGAGACCGTGCTCTTCAACCACTTCGCTGGCGAGGGCGGTTGGGTCGGCACCGAACTGAGCAGCGAACCACAGGTCGCGAAACTATGCGCACGGGCATTCGAGTCCGTCTGGGAACTCGGTGTCCCCCATGACGAGTTCGCCTTGATCTGATGACCGAGTTGAGGAGTGTCACCACTCCGCCGTTGGCCGGGGCTGTATCGCCCCGACCAACTACGACCTGAGCGCATAACCCCTCCCCCTTGACCGGTGGCCGGGACGGCTCCGCGCTCACCGCCCTCCCGGCCACCGGCACGGCCCCCTGAATGACCGGCCGCAGGGGAACCCCACCGCTTTCCGACTTCGTCAATCCAAGGAACAGAGATGACCCCTGGCACGCCACGCACACGACTCACACCCGCCGAGATACAGGAGGCCCGGGACCTGCATGCTGCGGGATTGTCGATCCGTGCCATCGCCGCAGAGCTGGAGCGGTCCTATGGCGCGATCCACGGCACGCTGACGAGGGCCAACGTCACCATGCGCCCCCGCGGCGGCCGGCATCCGGGCAAGTGACGTCCTCGGGGTGCCCGGCTCTTCCCGTTCCATCCCCTTTGAGGAGGAACCATGACAGATCTTGGTTTACCGGCCGTGCCGACCAGGACACGGCAACCGGTCACAACCGGAGTGGAGTACGCGCGCAACGGCCACCACTTCGACGCGGACCCCGCCCTCGACGTGGAGGCGGCTGCCCACGCGGCCACCGTGCCGCTGTCGGTGATCGTGCAGGTCACCAAGCGGTGCGACTTCGACTGCAGCTTCTGCTCGGAGACCCTGCAACTGCCGGACCCCACCCTCGACCAGCTCGACACCATCCGCCGCAACCTCGCGGGAGTCCCCCGCATCTTCCTCTCCGGCGGCGAACCCCTCAGCCGCCGGGACCTCGGCGAGATCGTGGAGATGTACCACCACGACCACATCCTCGCCGTACCCACCAACGCCACCCACGGATGCGACCACGCCCGCCGCATCGCCGGGAAGATCGCGTACGCCAACATCGGGCTCGAAGGCCCGCGCGCCACCGTCCGCCGCGTCCGCGGCGACTACGACAAGCAGATGGCGGGGGTGCGCGCACTCCAGGACGCCGGTATCCCGCTCGCCCTCTCCGCCGTCGTCTACCGCTCCACCCTCCGGGCGCTGCCCTTCACGGTGCAGATCGCCGACGTCCTAAACGCGGGCAAGGTCAAGCTCATCCTCCCGCTGCGCAAGGGCAACGCCCTCAACCTCGCCGACTACGAGTTCATCACCCAGGACGAAGCCGAGACGGCCTTCGCGAAGCTCACGTCGCTGCGCGCGGAGTACCAGTGGTCCCCCGCACTGCGGATGACCACCTGGACCCCGCGCAACGAGGGGCACATGCTCGTCGTGGAGCCCAACGGCGTCACCCGGGCCTGGCCCGTCTACGACGCCAAGGACCTGTGGGAGCCCCTGGGCAACGTCCTCCAGGAGCTGGTCACGGAGATCTGGAAGCGTTACCCGTACAAGACCAACCACTACGCGAAGTACCTGGGCCGCTCGCTCCACCTCGTGCCCCAGGGGGTGACGTGACGTGCGGGACCTCTCCAATCAGGGGTGGCGGGAGACGCCCTTCGGGTCGGTCACCAGCCCGGTGCACCACCCGGCGACCTGGCTCACCGGCCTGTCCCTGCTGTGGGGCGAAGCGGGCACGGAGCCGACGCTCATGGGCGCGGCAGGGGTCTTCATGAAGATCCACCGCACCTGCTCGCTGCCCGTCAGCGCCCCGCTCGCCCACTTCGGCTACCGCGTCCTGGTCCCCGAGGCGGTCACCGACGGGCAGAACCGCACGCTGCTCGCCGCCCTGGACGTCCTCCTCGTGCAGGCGCGGCGTCTGGCCCAGGTGATCGCCTGGCACAACGGGGCCGACGACCTCCACCTCCTCCGGGTTTTGGCCGACGGCGACTCCAGCAGGCGCCATCCCGGCATCACCGCGACGGCCGACGCCTGGCACGACCGGGACCACCGTGAACCGGGGACCGCGCGCTGCGTGGACACGGCCCTGGACCTGGGCCCGGCCGGGCTCATCAGCGAGACAGGAGTCGTCCATGGCCTGGAGCCGGTCGAGCAGTTCGCCGGCCCCCGGCAGCAGGTCCACGCACAGCAGGCGTGCGAGGCACTCGCCGAGGGCCGGGGCGGCGACGCGCGGGAGGAGCTGGCGGTGTCCGTCCTCGCCGCCGCCCTGGTGACCGCGCTGCTCGGCGGCCGTCACACCGACCGGCTCCACTGGGATGCGCTCCTGTCCGTGCGCGGGTTGCTGGAGACCGTGGCGTGGGACATGGCGCCTTCCGTGCTCGGCGGCGTGCCGCACCCGCACAGTCAGTAACCTCCGGCGGGTGCCGCACACAACCGGTGCGCGGCACCCGCCCACCGCGCAGAGGAACACCCCGAATGATCATCACCAGCAGCCGTCCAGACGCCCCGACGGCGCCCCCACGGCAACGGTCCGACGTCCTGCGCGTCGCGTCCATCGATGTCGAGTGGACCAAGAACTACCGCATCAAGAACGGCAACCGGCCCTTCTGCTACAGCATCGTCTGGCTCGACCTGCCCACCACCGGCAAACCGGCAGACCTGGCCCAGCAGCCGTGGGCGTACACCAGCGTCTACGTCGAAGACCCCGCCGAGACCCCGGAACTGGTCCGCTCCGCCTCCGAAACACTCCGCGCCGCCGCACAGAGCGCCGACCTGCTCACCGGCCACCAGGTCTGCTCCGACCTCGCCGTCCTGGAAGCCACCGCCGACCACCCCCACCCACCCCTCGCCGAAGCCCGCACCCGCTGGAAGCAGCGCCGCGCCCAAACCCCCGACGGGCCCGGCCCCCGCTGGTGCGACACCCGCTACGACGCCGGACACCTCCTCACCGGAACCTCACGACGCCTGGTGGACGTGTGCACCGAACTCGGCCTGGATGTCACCCAGCCCGAACTGCGCGGCACCTCCATGACCGCCCTGCACCGCCGCTGGCTGGAGACGAGCGACCCGCTCGCCCGCGAGCGCATCAGCGTCCTGAACTTGCGCCACTCCCTCTCCACCGCCTACGTCGCCGCCCGCGCCCAAGGGCTCGCCCACTGGAGCAGCAGCGGCCTGAACGTCAACCGCGCGCTCGCCACCGGCGCCGACAGCGCCTGGCCCTACCTCAACACCCCCGCCTTCACCGGCCTCCTGGAGGAACCATGATCCGCACCTGCACCGTGATCGCCGTCGAAGGCACCCAGGCAGCGGGCAAGACGACACTCGTCCACGCCCTGACCGCGCACCTGCGCGAGCGGGGCATCCACGTCGCCTGCACCGGCGAGCCCGCCCGCGAGGCCCCCTTCATGGAGGAGATCGTCCTGCACGGCCAGGGGCACTTCGACCTCCCGGCCGAGATCGACCTCTTCGGCCAGCAGCTCACCGTCCCCTTACGCGCCGCCCGCCACCACCAGCTCCTGATCGCCGACAAGACCCCGGCCAACGTGATCGCCCTCGCCTGCCTGCTCCTCGACACCAACGTCGAGCCGGGAGCCGGGAGCGTCCTGGCCGCCGCCGAATCCTTCTGCCGCGCCTGGATGCCCCTGGTCTACGACACCGTCATCTACTGCCGCGACCGCTACGACCAGCGGGCCGGAGGCGACCGGATGCGGCAGAACGTCCACAACCTCCAGGACCAGGCCGACGAGCTGATCTACAAAGTGTGCCGGGACACGGGCGTACACCTCCTGGAGATGCCCACCGGCCTCACCAACCCCGAGCGTGTCCGCTGGGCCATCCAGCACGTTGAGCAGATGGGGCTCGCCGCGACCTGATCCCGCTACAGTCCCGCCGACACCAGCAGCCCCACGGTGGGAGAACCCCCAGTGCCCCAGCGTTCCGTGAACGACGTCATGCTCATCCTCCAACGAACCGACAGCACCCTCTGCCTCGCCGAACGGCAGGGCACCGGCTACGCCGACGGCATGCTCAACCTCCCCTCCGGCAAGGTCGAACCCGGCGAGGACATCTACGACGCCATCCGCCGCGAAGCGCGGGAGGAGATCGGCATCGTCGTCGAGCGCGGCGCTCTCCGCGTCGTCCACGCCATGCACTTCCGCAACCCGGAGGGCGAGACCCGCGTCGGCTGGTTCTTCACGACCACCCACTGGGAAGGCGAGCCCCGCAACATGGAGCCCCACAAATGCACGGGCCTGAGCTGGCACCTCCCCGACCACCTGCCGCACCACACCGTCCCCTACAACGCCCTGGGCATCGCCCACTACCTCAGGGGAGAACCGTTCTCCGTACACGGCTGGACAGACACGCAGGACTGACGGCCGAAGACAAAGGCGACGGGACCGCCCCGCAAGAGGGTGTAACAGATCCAGCGCTCTTGACACTCCGCGCGGCGAAAAGGGACTGATCATTGTGACAGCAGTAATGCACAGGTGCCCTCTTCCTCAGAGTCATCCGCACAGGTCAGCCCCGGAAGATGAAGGTCACACTCGTGATCACTTCCTTATTTTCGTTCTCGTCCGTGGCATAGATCCAGACAGGACCCCCGAACGTTGAATCCGGGATCTTCACGTCCTTCTTGAATTCTCCGTCGTCGCCGACGCGAAAAGTGGCCAAAGAGGTGCCCCATGGTATATCCCATCGGATTGCGATCTTCTGGCCAGGGGTAAAATCGGTTCCGGATATGACGACGATGTCACCCATCCTGCCCTCGTCGGGGGAAGCGTTCAGGTCAGGCTCTCCTGCTCCCGGCGTCGATGCGGAGGAGCTAGGCCCCGGCGCCTTGTCAGCCGGTTCTGTAGCCGATGTCGAGCGAGTCTCCGACAGGCCGGTCGGCGTAGAACTCGTGGACTCGCCATCACCACCGCCGCTGACCGCCAACGTCACGACCGCTGAGATCACCGCCGCGACAACGGCGCCAGCCGCTCCGACCCACGCAGCTCCCATGACACTCCGATGGCCTTCTGGAGTTGGTCTCTCGTCCCGCTGTCCATCGGCCCCAGTCGGCATCTCTTCTTCTCCCCGCAGAGTGGACAGGATGATGACCCAGGGCTACATCAAGGGCAAGGAGGCGCCTATGGCAAGGGCATCGACCACATCTCGTCGACTCCACGATCGATCCGCGCCAAACCAGTGCGGAGTGCCAGCGGTTCGCGTCGGCGCGTCCCGCTGACGTCAACGGTTCCAGCAGGGTGTACGCAAACTGCCGCGGAGGCCGCCTCATCCAAAGGGCCAGTACAGCGCTGTGGTGCCGTAGCCGGGTCAGCCGAGTGCGTCGCCGAGCCCGGTCAGCAGGACGCGCTCACACGCTCCCGCCCCGTCGACCTGGTCCACGAGTCGGCGATCTGCACGAGTGCGACCGTCATCGCGCGCGACTCGCTGTCGGGGACCGGCCCGGCCTCATCTCGCCACGCCACCGGGTCGCGTCCCTCGAAAGCGATCTTCACGACCTGGCGCACCATCGGGAGGTCGGACGGCTCCACGCCCCCCTCCCACTGGCCGACCTTGTCCATCAGGATAGTGGTGAGCCGCTCGGCTATCTGCTCGCCGCCGGGACGGCCGGCGCCGATCTGGTCCAGCGCGCCCGCGATGAGGAAGACCGTCCCCCGCAGGAGTTCCCCCGCACCATAGAGGGCCGTGGCCGCCGCGATGCGCTCGCTCAGCGCGGGCCACGCCCTCTGGTCATCTGCCGAGCGCAGGATGATCACCTGATCCCACGCCAACGAAAGAGCCGATGCAGACGGCAGCCCCCTCCGCCGGACCAACCACCCTCTTGCCACACCCGATGACCCCCGGATACGTTCAGTGGCCCGATACCGTCTTCGTCAGAACTTCGCAGGCGCCAGATTGTCCGTCCCGTCCGCGGCCGTGGTGGACACCCACGCGATGGGGCGGGGCACGACGGTCGCGGTCAGCAGCTTGTAGAAGTCCCGGGTGGGCATGGCCTGGGGGTCGAAATCAACGCGCATGATCACCAGTATCCCCCGCGGGGCGGTCGCGCGGGCCGACCGGGGTTCCACGAGGCCGAGCGCGTGCCCGCGCCTCTCCTCCGGCCGCTTCGGCCCCGCGCTTGCACTCGCACCCGCATGTGAATGCACATGCGCACAAGAATTCACGGTGTTCACGCCGTCGGGGCGCGGCCTCCCCTTCCCCGGGAATCGGACTCCGCGCTTATCTGTGGGAGACGGGCCGATGCGGACCTGACCAGTTCGTTATCGGGGAGGTGTGTCTGGAAGCGCCTCTCCAGGCCGCTCCGATTCACATGTCCGTCCACCGATATCACTCGTCGGCTCCCATTCCCTACGCATTTCCGCGAAGCCCACGGTGCGGTGTTCCCCGGCCCCGGAGAGAGGTATGTCATGACCGCTGATGCCTTTACGCGGGGCACGGACCTCGTGGACGGCACCCTCCCACAGCGAACCGCCCTGGAGAACGCGCACCAATTGCTGCACCGGGCGCGCACGCTCACCACTCCGCTCCTGCGTGAGTGGGTCGGCCAACTGGACCCGCCGCTGCGGGACATGGCCGAATACCACTTCGGCTGGAAGGACGTGCGGGGCCGGTCCTGCGGGGAAGAGCGGCGCGGGAAGGGCGTGCGGCCGGCGCTCGTCTTCGCCAGCGCCGAGGCGGTCGGCTGCCGCCCAGGACGCGCGCGTCCGGCCGCTGTCGCCGTCGAGCTGCTGCACAACTTCTCCCTCGTGCACGACGACATCATCGACGGCGATCAGTTCCGGCACGGCCGTCGCACGCTGTGGAGCGCCTTCGACAGCGCCGACGCCACGCTGGCCGGGGACGCCCTGTTCACGCTGGCCTTCCGGGTGCTGGCCGAGACTCCGGCTCCTCGTGTGGTCCCGACGGTGCTGCATCTGTCGGCCGCGGCGCACGAGATGGCCACGGGTCAGGCGCGCGAACTGGTGCTTCAGCGCGACGGCGACAGCGGGCTGGAGCAGTGTGTGGAGGCGGCGCTGGGCAAGACCGGCGCGCTCATGGGAGGCGCCTGCGCGGTGGGGGCGATCGCCGGAGGCGCCGATGAGGAGCGTGCCGCGCACTTTCGTGCCTTCGGCAGGCAACTGGGGCTCGCCTTCCAGGTGACGGACGACATCCTGGGGCTCTGGGGCGATCCGGCCACGACGGGCAAGGCCGTCGGCGCCGATCTGGCGGTGCGCAAGCTGTCCCTTCCGGTGGCGGCGGCGCTCGCGTCCGGCACCGCGGCGGGGCGCGAACTCGGTGAACGCTACGCCGCGCCGCACCCGCCCGGGCCGGGTGACGTGGCTCGGATGACACAGCTCGTCGAAGAGGCCGGTGGCCGGGACTGGGCGTGGAACAAGACCGCCGAATGCCTGCGGAACGCCTTCGAACACCTGCGGCATGTGAAGCCCGCTCCGGGCCCGGCCTGTCATCTGGCGTCGCTGGCCGCCGCGGCCTGCCGGCGCAGCGCATGACCGTCGAAGAGCACGCGGACCCGAGACCTCCGCACGAAATACCCCGCACGGAACATCCCGTAGGAAAGGCCCACAGGAGAGGCCCACAGGAAAGGGGAGACTCATGACACACATTCAGCCCCCGAGGGACAAGCCGTTTCTGCCGAGGCAGTGGCTCCAGCGGTACGACGCGGTACACCTGACCCGGGGGTCCGACGACGAGGTACTGGAACTCCCCGTCGGCAGCTCCATTCTGTCCTTCCTGGACTACAACCCCCGCTGGTTCGTCGACCGGCTCGTGGAGACCCGCGGCAATACGCTGTTCACGCTGGGCCTCGACATGACCAACTCGTGCACCGACGCCTGCCCGATGTGCTTCACCATGGAGAAGCGAAAGGCCGAAGGGCTCCAGCTCCATCTCGATCCCGACGTGACACTGCGCCGCATGGCGCAGCTTCGCGAGTGGTATCCCGACACCTTCCGGCTCGTCATGATGTCCGGTTCCGGAGAGCCCCTCAATCTGCCGGGTGTGGAAGATCTGCTGGACGGAGTGGCGGAACTGGGGCTGGCCATCCGCGTCTACACCGCGGGCAAGAAGCTCCGCGTGGAACGTGTCCGTCGCGCCCTGCTGAATTCGGCCGTGGCCGTGCGGTTCAGTGTCGATGCCGTGCGCGAGGAGACCTTCCAGCGAGTGCACGCCGCGAGCGGGCTGGAGGAAAGGCTCGACGCCATCCGTCATCTGGTGTCCGAACGCGACGGTTCCGACAGCGAGACTCTGATCGGCGCGCACTTCGTCATTCAGCGGGACAACTGGGACGAGATCGTCCCGTTCGCCGAGCAGACGCGCCGGCTGGGCTGCGACTTCGTCTCGTACAGCCAGGAAACCTATGGAAACGTGGCCGGAGGTTTCACCTCCGAGCAGTTCCGGAGCATGGTCGCCGATCTCGCGACGGTGGAGGGCATGCACGACGACGATTTCGGGGTCATGGTTCCCACACTGACCGCGCGTCCCACGGTGCTGAACTTCGACAAGGAGTTCACCGCCGGCCAGTCCGTTCTCGACGGCTGTCACCACAGCCGTCAGCACATCTTCTTCGGCGTGCGCAACGACTTCTCCGCATGCTGCCTGGCGGGCATGGACTCCGATTTCAAACGCGAATCCCACATCGGCCCGCTGGACGAGGAATCCACGATGGACGGCGTCCGCACCGTGGTCGAGCAGGGAGTGGGCAGCGCCCTGGGGCGGCCCGCGAAACTGAGCTGCAACTCCTGCATGATGAACGGCTACAACGCCGTCCTCGACAAAATCTTCCGATTCCTCGACGGCGAACACCGGTGGGACTGCGAACTGCGCCCCTACGTCCCCGGCCGCACCCGCGCTGACGACTACGAACTCGTGGTCAAGGGGGCCTCGGACCAGGACCGGCTGACGGCGAGCACAGCCGCAGCGGACGGCCGCCACGCCCTCCTCCCGATCGTCGAGACCGGCTGAGCGCCACGGTTCCGTCCGCGCCCACTCAGCCGAGCCCATCGGGAGGTCCCATGGAACAGCCCCTGCCCTATCAGTTCTGTGTCGCCGTACTCGGAATTTCCTGGATCGTGGTGTACGGGCTGATCATTCACCACGGATTCCGTGACCGGGTGTACGGGATGCCGCTCGTCGCCGTGTGCGGAAACCTGTCCTGGGAGTTCCAGTTCGCCTTCATCAGGCCCTACGAAGCGGTCCAGCAGACCGCTGACGCCATCTGGTTCGTGATGAACCTGTTCATCGCCGCGACCGTGCTGAGGTACGGACCCCGCCAGTTCCCCGGCCTTCCCCGGTCCGGCTTCTACGCGCTGTTCGGCACCGGAATGCTGCTCGCGTTCACCGGAATGCCGCTGCTGGCCAGGGAACTGGGAGACATGGCGAGCATCTACACCGGGTTCGGCGACACGCTGATGATGTCCGCGCTGTTCATCTCCATGGCCATCGGCCGCCGTTCACTGGCGGGACAGTCCCTCGCCATCGCGTACACCAAGTGGCTCGGAACGGCCGTCGGAAGCGTGGCCTACTACTTCTTCGACGAGGATCATGCGGGCAACGCGCTCATCGGCTACGCGGGCATCGCCATCTTCGTCCTCGACGGAATCTATGCGGCTGTCCTGCACTGGCTCAAGTCCACCGGGCGGTCGCCCCAACGACACAGTGAGGTGTGAGCCGATGGAAATGCGGCAGTACCGCGAAATCATCGAGGACCGGGAAGCACGCGGTGCGCGATACCGCGACATGCTCCCCGCCTTCTACGAATTCGCCACGACGGCCTACCGCAACAACTGGGCGGAATCCTTCCACCTGCCGCCCTTCAAGGGACACGCCTCCCTCGCGGAGGCCCTGGCCGCCCAGGAGCACGAGCTGGCGTCGGCGGCCGGGTTCCGGCAGGGGATGCGGCTCCTCGACCTGGGCTGCGGTATCGGCGGCCCCGCCCTGTCGATCGCCCGGCACACCGGTGCGCACGTCACCGGCGTGAACATCGTGCCGATGCAGGTCCGCCTCGCACGCGCCAAGGCGTCGGAGCAACAGCTCTCCGGCCAGGCGGAATTCGAGGTCGCCGACATGACGGACCTGCCCTTCCCCGACGCGTCGTTCGACGGCGCCTTCTCTTTCGACGCCATCTGCCACGCACCCGACAAACCGGCCGTCTACGCCGAGGCCGGCCGCGTGCTCAAGCCCGGCGCGGTGTTCAGCGGCTGCGACTGGCTGTGCGCCGACGGGCTGAGCGCGGCCCGGTACCAGGAGTCCATCGAGCCCGTATGCGCCTTCGCGGCGCTGCCCTCCGTGCTGACCCTCGGCGAGGTCTCCCGGGAGCTGACCGCCGCGGGCTTCACCGTCGAGGAGTGCCACGACCTCGCCGACGAGGGCGACATGGCCCCCAACTGGGAGCTGTTCGAGCGCGCCGCCGCCACCATTCCCGCGCCGCGTACCGGCGCCTCGGACGCTCTGTGGCGGCACGCGACGTCCACCGCCAGGGCCGGCCGTTCCGGAGAGTTCCTCGTCGGCGCATGGCGCGCCCGGAAGACCCGCGACAGCCAGTGAAACCGGCAGAGCAAGCAAGGCCAGAGCAGTGACGACAGGAGAGAAGATGAGCCGCTACGACACCCTGATCAAGAACGGCACCGTCATCGACGGCCGGCGCACCCCACGCGTGCGCGCCGACGTCGCCATCAAGGACGGCAGGATCGCCGCCATCGGCAAGGTGCCCGCCTCCGACGCCGAACGCGTCCTGGACGCCGACGGGCTGATCGTCGCCCCCGGCTTCGTGGACCTGCACACCCACTACGACGCACAGCTCTTCTGGGACCCGTATTGCAGCATCTCCGGCTACCACGGCGTGACGTCCGTGGTCATCGGCAACTGCGGCTACGGCTTCGCACCCGTACGCCCGGACGCCCGGGACGCGGCCATGCGGACGCTGACCCGCGTCGAGCAGATCTCCTACGACTCCATGAAGCAGACGCTGCCGTGGACGTGGGAGGACTTCCCCGGGTTCCTCGACGCCGTCGAAGACACCCCGAAGGGGGTGAACGTCCTTCCGTACATGGGCGTCAACCCGCTCCTGAACTACGTCATGGGAGAGGAGGAGGCCAAGACCCGGCACGCCACCGCGGACGAGAACGCCGAGATCGCCCGGCTCTTCGACGAAGCCCTGGCGGCGGGCGCCTGCGGCTGGTCGGCGCTGCGGTGTCCGCCGGACTCCTACTCCAGTGTGCATCGCGACCACGACGGGACCTCCTTCGCCTCCGACCTGATGAGCGACGAGACGGCGCTGGCCCTGGGCCGGGTGATGGCCGAGCGCAACACCGGGTTCATCGAACTGACCATGGTCTCCAACGATCCGATGGCCGACATCGCCCATATGGAGGAGCTGGCGCAGGTCAGCGGCCGGCCGATCCTCTGGAACACGCTGGTGGTCGACGGCGCCGACCCCGACCGGCACCGCATGGCCATGGCCTGGTTCGACAGTTGCCGCGAACGCGGGCTCCCGCTCTACTGCCAGGCCACCACGACGGACGTGAGCATGCCGTTCACCCTCGATGTGTGGAATCTGTGGGACGCCAACCCCGCCTGGCAGCAGGCACTCACCGGCACCACGCCCGAGCGCATGGCCAAGCTTGAGGACCCCGCGGTGCGCAAGGCACTGAAACAGGAAGAGGTGGTCCTCTTCCCGCTGCGCCTTGTCACTCTGATCCACACCGGACTCGACGAGTACAAGCAGTACGAAGGACAGCTCCTGCCCGAGATCGCCGAGCGGACCGGCAGCGACCCCGTCGACGTTCTCCTGGACATCTCGCTGGCCGAGGGCCTGCGCACGCAGTGGAAGGTCGACCTGCTGGAGCCCGACTCCTCCCTCCTGCGCGAAGTCATCCAGCACCCCTGGATGATCCCCGGGGTCTCCGACGGCGGCGCGCACAGCAAGATGCTGACCTCCGGCCGTTTTCCCACCGAGCACATCGAGACCTACGTCCGCGACTACCAGTGGGTCTCCCTGGAGGAGATGCACTGGAAGCTGTCGGCCTTCCCTGCCTGGGTCGCGGGCTTCAAGGACCGCGGCACGCTCGTCGAAGGCGCCCCCGCCGACATCGTCGTCTACGACTACGAGAACCTGCGCTCGCTGCCCGAGGAGATCGCCCACGATCTGCCGGGCGGCGACTGGCGCCGGGTGCGCCGCGCCGAGGGCTACCGGTACATCCTCGTCAACGGCGAGGTCACCTTCGCCGAAGGCCAGTGCACCGGAGCGACTCCCGGGCGGCTCCTGCGGCACGGCGCGTAGCCCGCCGGAGCAGGTGGTCAGCGATGACGGCTATGACGGCCGACACTCAGGCAGGTGAACCCGTGGCGGTCGTGGGTGCGGGCATCGCAGGGCTGACCGCGGCCTTCCGCCTGCGGCAGGCCGGGTGCGCCGTGCGCGTCTTCGACGCCGCGCCTCCCCAGCGCGTCGGCGGACGCATGGCAACGGAGGAACGCGGGGGCTTCGGCATCGATCTGGGCGCTCCGCTGCTGGGCCGCTCCTACCGCCGCATGCTGCGGCTCGTCCTGGACGCCGGACTCGCCCCGGAGATCCTGCCCGCGTCGGACCTGATCGGGGTGGCCCACGACGGAACCGTCCACCACAGCCGGACCGGGACCCCGGTCCGGCTGCTGGCCGGTGAGCTGCTGTCGTCCCTCCCGCTCAGCGACCGGGCCAAACTGCTCGCCGACCTGCGCAGGCTCCGGCCGGCCCTGCACCCCACGGACATGTCCGCCGCCGCGCCCCACGACTTCGACACCCTCGCGCGCTACGCCCTGCGCCGAGGGCTCGCCCCGCAGACCCTCGAACACTTCCTGGACCCCCTCAACACCACGCTCTGTCTCGGCGAACCGGAAGACACCTCCGCGCTCGGCGCGTTCCTCTACCTGGCGTTCCTGCTCTCCTCCCGCGGGCTCTTCACCTCCGCCCACGGCAGCGGCTTCCTCCCCCAGGGGCTCGCCCGGCAACTTCCCGTCACCCATCACGCGCACGTGACCTCGGTGGAGGAGCACGCCGAGGAGGTCCGCCTCACCTGGCGGCACCCCGGGGAGGAGGAGCACACCCACCGCGCCCGGGCCGCCGTACTCGCCGTACCCCCGCCTTCCCTACCCGCTCTCTTCCCGCAACTCCCGCCCGCGCAGCAGGACTTCTTCCGCGCCACCCGGTACTCCAGGCTCCTCCAGGTCACCTTCTGCCTGGGACGCCGCACCCGCGAGAAGGCCGTCCTGCTGCACGCCTCCCGCACCGAGTGCCCGCACATCGCGAGCTTCCTGCTGCCGCACAACCTCTCCCCGGCGCGGGTCGCACAGGGCCGGGGAATGATCACGACCTATCTGCGCGGTGCGTCCAGCGCACGCTATTGGGACCTCGACGACGAGACGATCGCCGACCATGTGCTGTCCGGTATGGCACAGCTCGGGGTCCTGCCGGAAGCGGCCACCCACGGCGTCGCCGTCCACGTCGACCGCATCGACCCGTGCGTGGTGCGGCGCGGGGCGGGCGACTACCGGCATCTGGCCCGCGCGGCCGTGACGCACCCCCTTCCGGGCCACGTACAGCTCGCGGGCGGAGACCACTTCGGCCACTCCACCACCATCGGCAGTCTCGTGTCCGGCGAAGAATCCGCCCGGCGCGTCCTGGCCCGGCTCCGGCCCGGACCCGGGTCCCACGGCCCCTGACCAGGAAGGCCCGCCATGCAGGCACCCTCCTCGCCTCCCGCTCCCCCATCTCCCGTCTCTCCCCCTTCTCCCATCCTCGTCACCGGCTGCTCCAGCGGCATCGGCCGGGCGACCGCGCTGCGGCTGGCGCGCGCTGGCCACACCGTGTACGCGA
Source organism: Streptomyces sp. NPDC054796 (assembly GCF_053611545.1). Lineage (NCBI taxonomy): Bacteria > Bacillati > Actinomycetota > Actinomycetes > Kitasatosporales > Streptomycetaceae > Streptomyces > Streptomyces sp. NPDC054796. The sequence goes on from NZ_JBSHAO010000022.1 coordinate 77,373, forward strand.
CGGCGCGCCGCCCCGAGACGCTCCAGGAGCTGCGCGACCACCACTGCCGCCCGCTGCGTCTCGACGTGACCGACGAGGCGTCGATGCGCGACGCCGTGACGGCCGTGGAAGCGGCGCACGGACGGGTCGGCACGCTCGTCAACAACGCCGGCTACGCGGAGATCGGCCCCGTCGAACACCTCACGGCGGACCGGCTCCGCCGGCAGTTCGAGACCAACGTCATCGGCGCCCTGCGCCTGAGCCAACTGGTGCTCCCTGGCATGCGGTCAGCGGGCGTGGGCCGCATCATCAACGTCGGGTCGATCGGCGGCCGGTGCGTCTTCCCTCTGTGGGGCGGCTACACCGCCTCCAAACACGCACTGACCGCACTCACCGAAACCCTGCGCATGGAGGTCGCCCGCCACGGGGTACGGGTGGTGCTCGTCGAACCCGGTCTGACCCGGACCAACTTCGCAGCCGCCATCGACCACAACATCACCCGCCACGCGACCGGCCCCGCGCCCACCGGCACCCCCGATACCCACGGAGCCCCCGACCCCTACGAAGCCCCCTTGGAAGGGTTCCGCGCACTGGTGAGGGGAGTGCTCGGCGACACCACCGGCGCCGCGCCCGCCAGGCTCCGCGCCGGAATGCTGAGGCGGATCCTCAAAGAGCCCGACGCCGTCGTCGCGGTGCTCGCCCATGCCGCGACGGTGCGACGGCCGCACGCCCGCTACTTGGTGCCTGCCCACGCCCGCGTCGCCGTCGCCGCGCGGCGCCTGCTGCCCGCCTCGCAGTGGAACGCCCTGGTCTCCGCAGTCTTCCTCGGACGGCAGCGGCCACCGGACCCGGCAGGCGGGCCGGGAGGCCCTGCCGTCACTCCCGCAGGTCCTCCGCCTTGACGCCGACGAGCAGCAGGACGACCGCCAGCAGCACGATCCCCGCGCTGATCTGGAGGCCGAGGGCGAGGCTGCCGGTGCTGTGCTGGATGAAGCCGAGCAGCGACGGGGACGCCGCAGCGGCGAACGAGCCCATCGAGGTCACCAGCGCGATCCCGGTGGCGGCGGCCCGCTCCCCCAGGTAGATGGAGGGGATGGAGTAGAAGACGGTGAGGCCCGAGTAGTGGGCGGCGGCGAGAACCGCCAGGAGCGGCACGACGACGGTGACGCCGTCCGCGGTGAAGGAGAGGGCCAGCATCGCGAGCGCCGCGACGGTCCAGCTCAGTGCGGCGTGCCAGCGGCGTTCCAGGGTGCGGTCGGAGTGCCGCCCGACGATCAGCATGACCACGATGCCGAGCAGGGGCGGCAGGGCCGAGAAGAAGCCGAGGTCGAGGACGTCGCCGACGCCCGCCTCCGCGATGATCCGCGGGGTCCAGAACGACACGGCGTTGGCGAGGGTGTAGGCGCCGCAGGCGCAGAGGCCGATGATCCACAGCTTCGGGTCGCGCAACGCGAGGAGCAGTCCGCCGTGGCCCTTGCCGGCCGTCTCGCCAGCCGCCCCTTCCGTGCCCTTCCGCCGCTGGTCCGCTTCGAGGTCCGCGCGGACGGCGGCGCGCTGTGCGGGGATCAGCCAGCGTGCCTGTTCGGGGCCGTCGAGGAGCCACAGCAGGACGGCGCCCGCGAGCAGGACGGGCGGGACGCCCTCGATGATGAACAGCCACTGCCAGTCGGCGAGGCCGCCGACGCCGCCGAAGGAGTCCATGATGGCGCCGGACATGAGGGACCCGAGGACGCCGGAGACGGGGACGCCCGCGAAGAACACGGCGGTCATGCGGGTGCGCCTGGCCGAGGGGAACCAGAGCGAGAGGAAGTAGAGGGCGCCTGGGAAGAACCCGGCCTCCGCGATGCCGAGGAGGAAGCGGGCGAGGTAGAAGGTGATCTCGTTCTGCACCAGCGAGGTGGCGACGGTGATGACGCCCCAGGACGCCATGATGCGCACGAGCGTCATCCGGGCGCCGATCCGGGCGAGCAGCGCGCTGCTCGGCACCTCGAAGAGGATGAAGCCCACGAAGAAGAGGGTCACGCCGAGGCCGTAGACCGCGGAGCCGAACCCGAGGTCGCGCTGGAGCCCCTGCTGGGCGATCCCGATGTTGGTGCGGTCGATGAAGCTGACGATGTAGCAGATGACCAGGAGCGGCATCACACGCCAGGCGATGGTGCGGTAGGTCGCATCGCGGTCGACCTCGGCTGTGCCGGGGGTGCCCGGTGAGGAGCCCTGCGGGGAGTCCTTCGGGGAGTCCGGTGGTTCGGTGAAGGTTGACGGGTCGGCCACGACGTACGGCTCCTTTGCTGAACAGTCTCGCCGGAGGCGGCGGGCGCTGCGAGTCTCAGCCGCTTAAGTTGATAAAGTCAACACCTTGGACGGCACCGCCTAGGCCGGGGATACCATGCCGCCCATGGTGAAACGTGAGGATGGCCGAGACCTCGTGCCGATCTCCGAGCTGCTGTCCTACCGGCTGTCGCGCACGTCCTCGGCGCTGTCGCGCAGCGCGGCACTCCGGTACCGCCGCGAGTTCGACGTCAGCCTGGGCGAGTGGCGCACCCTCGCGCTCATCGCGGCCGATCCGACGCTGACGCTGAACCGGCTTGCCCGACGGGCGGGTCTCGACAAGGCGCAGATGAGCCGGGTCGTCCGCGGCCTGGTCGAGCGGGGGTTCGTGAACCGTACGGAGGGGACGGGGCGCAGCCGCCAACTGGCCCTCACCGAGGCCGGGGTCGAGGTGTACCGGGGGCTGATCGGCGCCGCGAACGAGCGGGACGCGGCCTTCGCCGCCGCCCTCACCGAGGAGGAGACGCGCGTCCTGGACCGGGCCCTGGACAAGCTCGCCGACCTCGCACTGTCCCTGGAACACCAGGAGCGGGAGCACTTCGACAAGGACTAGCCAGGGGCCGGGCAGGGACCGGGTGTCGACTCGCACATGTGTTGACAACATCAACAGGCGGGGGATAGTTCTGATCGGGTCATCCTGAAGGGGAGGTGGCTCGATGACCGACACGGTCACCATCTGCGAATGCTTCGCCCGGGACGGGCTCCAGCACGAGCCCGCGTTCGTGCCGACCGCAACGAAGATCGACCTGCTGGAGATGTTCGCCGACGCGGGCTTCCGCCGCGTCGAGGCGACGAGCTACAGCCATCCGCGCTGGGTCCCCGCCTTCGCCGACGCGAGCGAGGTACTGGCCGGTGTCACACACCGGCCGCGCGTGGCGTTCAAGGCGACGTGCCCCAACCCGCGGGCCGTCGAGCGGGCCCTGGCCGACCTCGAACTGGGCGTGGGCGCGGAGGAATTGAGCCTGCTGGTCTCGGCCAGCGAGAGCCACACGCGCAAGAACCTGCGCAGCACGCGGGAAGAGCAGTGGCGGCGGGTCGAGGAGATGACCTCGCTGGCCGGCGGCCGGTTCCGGCTCGTCGGAGTGGTCTCCGTCGCGTTCGGCTGCCCCTTCGAGGGGCGGATCGATCCGGGCCGCGTCGCCGAGGACGTCGCCCGCTTCGTGGGGCTCGGCGCCGACGCCGTCACGCTGGGCGACACCACGGGCGTCGCCACCCCCGGAGACGTCACCCGGCTCTTCACCCGGCTGGAGCGCGAGCACCCCGGGCTGCCGGTCGTCGCCCACTTCCACAACACCCGGGGGACGGCCGTCGCGAACGCGGTGGCGGCCCTGGAGGCGGGCTGCCGACACTTCGACAGTGCGCTCGGAGGCGTCGGCGGCCACCCGTCGAAGATCGGCTACGGCGCCGGGCTCACCGGCAACGTCTGCACCGAGGACCTGGTGAGCCTGTTCGAGGCCATGGGCGTGGACACCGGACTCGACCTGGACGCGCTCGCCGCCGCGTCCGCGGCCTGCGAGAAGGCGCTGGGCCGCCCGCTGCACAGCATGGTGGCGCGCGCCGGATTCCAGCGCTCCGCCGCCTGACTCCCCGCCTCTCCCCCTCCCCCACCCCCACCGCGTACCGCCCGACCGAGGAGAACCCTCCGTGACCGTCACGACCAGCGGACAGCCGACCGACACGGGCTCAACGGGCTCGACGGATTCGACGGGCTCAACGGGCTCGACGGACGCAGGCGTCCTGCGCGTCGAGGACCGAGGCCCCGTCCGCGTCCTCACCCTCAACCGCCCCGACAAGCTCAACGCCCTCGACACGGCCCTCACCCGCGCCCTCGACGACGCGCTCACCGCCGCGGAGGAGGACGACGAGGTGCGCGCCGTCGTGCTCACCGGCGCGGGGCGAGGCTTCTGTTCGGGCGCCGATCTGTCGGAGTTCTCGTCGCTCACCCCCGGCCGGCCCGATGCCGTCCTGGAGAGGGCGGCCCTCACCGCCCGGCTCCAGACGCGGATGCAGCGGATGGGCACACCGGTCGTCGCCGCGGCGCACGGTGCAGCGGTGGGCGGCGGCGCCGGGCTCGTCGTGGGCGCCGACATGACCGTCGTGGGCACGGACCTGAAGTTCGGCTACCCGGAGCTGCGGCACTCGATCGTCCCGGCGCTCGTCATGACCGGGCTCCAGCGCCAGTTCAGCCGCAAGCTGGCCTTCGAGCTGGTGAGCACGGGGCGGCTGCTGTCAGCGGCGGAGGCGGCGGAACACGGCCTGGCCAACCGCGTCGTCGAACCGGATCAGGTGGTCGAGGCCGCGCTGGAGATCGCGGAGCGGTGGGCTGCCGTGGAGCCCCGCGCGCTCCGTGCGGCCAAGGAGCTGTTCTACCGCGTCGCGGATCTGCCGACCGAGGCGGCGATGCGGGCCGGGCAGGACGTGAACGCGCTGATGCGGGGGTTCCGCCGGTGAACGCCGCCAGCGCCTCCGGCACCCCCGGCACGCCCAGCCCGCCCGGCCCGTCCAGCACACCCGGTTCGCCCAGCGCCCCCGCCCCGCTGGAGGGCGTCACCGTCCTCGACTTCTCGCGGGTCCTCGCGGCGCCGATGGCCACGCAGATCCTCGCCGAACTGGGCGCCACCGTCATCAAGGTGGAACGGCCAAGCGGCGGCGACGAGACCCGCGGCTTCGAGCCCCGCCTGCCCCAGGGCGAGAGCGCCTACTTCTTCGCGTTCAACCGAGGCAAGCGCTCCGTCACTCTGGACCTCAAGAACCCCCGAGGCCGGGACCTCGCCCGCCGCCTCGCAGCCGGCGCCGACGTCGTCGTGGAGAACTTCCTGCCGGGCGCCATGGACAAGCTGGGCCTGGGCTACGACGAGCTCGCCGCGCACAACCCGGGCCTGGTGTACGTGTCGGCCACCGGCTTCGGGCAGAGCGGCCCCGACCGCATGCGCAAGGGCTACGACACCATCTTCCAGGCGCTGTCCGGCGTCATGGCGATGACCGGGGAGCCGGACGGGCCGCCCAGCAAGGCCGGTATACCCGTCGCGGACATGACCTCAGGCCTCTGGGTCGCGATCGCCGCGCTCACCGGGCTCGCCGGACGCGGTGCCACAGGGCACGGGCGGCACTTCGACGTCTCCATGATGGACGTCCAGCTCAGTCTCCAGGCCCTCAACGCGGCCCGGCTGTTCGCGCTGGACGAGGATCCGTCGCGCACCGGCACCGAACACCCCGGGCGGGTGCCCTCCGCCGCCTTCCAGGCCGCCGACGGCGGCTGGCTGCACATCAGCGGAAGCGACCAGCACTGGGGGCCGCTGTGCTCCGTGCTCGGTCTCGACGGACTCGGCGAGGACCCTTCTCTGCGTCACAACGCGGGGCGCGTCGCCCACCGCGAGCGGGTGATGACCGCGCTGCGCACGGCGATCGCGGCGCGGAACCGCGAAGCGCTGCTCAAGGAGCTGTACGCCGCCGACGTCCCGGCGGGCGAGGTCCGCGGCGTACGGGAGGCACTGGCCGCCCCGCACGCGCGGGAGCGGGGCGTCGTTACCGGCTTCGACCACCCCGCCGAGGGCCCCTTCCAGGCCGTGCGCACTCCGCTGCGCGAGACGGGCGGCGAGCCCGCGCCCGCCGGGACTCCCCCGCTGCTGGGCGCCGACACCGACGACGTGCTCGCGGAGTTCGCCGGGCTCGACGACGCCGAGATCGAGGGCCTGCGGGCCACGGGGGTGATCTGAGGTGACCGGAACCGGCGAGCCGGCCGCCACAGCGGCGAATGCCCAGGACCCGCGTGTGCGTCACACGGTGACCGACGGCATCGCCCACGTCGAACTGGCCAGGCCGCGCGCCCGCAACGCCGTGGACCTGCCCATGTGCCGGGAGCTGAGGTCGGTCTTCGAGGAGATCGACGCCGACGACGGCGTCCGCGTGGTGCTCCTGTCCGCGCGGGGCCCCGCCTTCTGCGCAGGGGCCGACCTCAAGGAGCGGGCCGGGCAGGACGCCGCCTGGGTCCGCCGCCGTCGGCTCGCCTCGTTCGCCGCCTACGAGGCCGTCGAGCAGTGCCGCCGTCCGGTCGTCGCGCTCGTGCACGGTGCGGTCGTGGGGTCCGGCGGCGAGATCACGCTGGCCGCCGACTTCGCCGTCGCCGCCGAGAGCACCGTCTTCCGCTTCCCTGAGCCGCACTGGGGCACGGTCGGCGCCACCCAGCGGTTGCAGCGCGCGATCGGCAAGCGCCGCGCGAAGGAACTCCTCTTCACCGGACGCCCCATGCCGGCCGCCGAAGCCCTCGGCCTGGGCGTCGTCTCCCGAGTGGTCCCCGACGAGCGACTGGCCGACGCGGGCGCGGAGATCGCGGAGCGGATCGCGGAGGCACCGCCGCTCGCCATCTCGCTGACCAAGCGGGCCGTCGACCTCGGCGGCGAGACCGACCTCGACCGGGGCATCAGGATCGAGATGTCCGCGATCGAACAGTGCCTGGCCGACGGCGGCTGGCGCGACGGCGTCGACCGGTTCGCGCGCCGCGGCTCCGAGGACTCCCGCACCACCGACGTGGAGAAGTGATGAACCTCAGCAGGACGACATGCCCCCTCACCCCGCACGAGGCCCTGGAACGCGCCGCGTTCCTCGCGCCCGACGTGGAGGCCGTGGTCACGGCCGAGGAACGCGTCACCTACGGTGAGCTGGCCGCCGGGGTGGCCCGGATCCGGTCGGCGCTCTCCGCTGCCGGAATCGGCCGGGGCGACCGTGTCGGCCTCTGCCTCGGCAACGGTCCCCGCTGGGTCGCCCTGTTCCTCGCCCTGGGCTCTGTCGGCGCGGTGACCGTCCCCGTCAACACCCGCTGCACCGCCGACGAGGTGGCACACACCCTCGCCCACGCGAAGGTCTCCACGCTGTTCGTCGCGGACCGCGTCCTCCGCGTCGACTTCCGCACCGTCCTGGACGAGATCGGCGTCGGCACGGAGGCCACCGGCGGGGACGGCACCGTCGCCTGTGCCGCCCTGCCCGGCCTGGAACGCGTCGTCATGCTCGGCGAGGACACACCCGGATGGGCGACACCGTGGCCCGCGTTCCTGGCCGAAGGAGGCACCGGTGCGGCTCCCCCGCCGACAGGTGCCCCCGATGACATCCTCCTCGTGCAGTACACCTCCGGCACGACCTCCCGCCCCAAGGGCGTGCTGCTCACCCAGCGCGGCATGTGCGCCGACGCGTTCTTCTCCGGCGCCCGGCTCGGCCTGCGCCCCGGGGACCGCTTCCACAGCGCGCGGCCCTTCTTCCACGTCGCCGGGAGCACCCTGTCCGTCCTGGCGTGCCTCCAGCACGCCGCCACACTGGTCACGATGCCGAAGTTTGAACCGGCCGAGGCGCTGCGACTGCTGGAGGCCGAGCGCTGCACCCACTTCTCCGGCAACGACACCATCGCGCTGATGCTGCTCAACCACCCCGACCGCGCACACCGCACGCTGCGTCTGCGGGGCGCGTGGGTCGCCGCCTCGCCCACCGTCATCCGGCGGGTGATCGACGAGCTGGGCGCCACCGAGTGCGTCGCCGGCTACGGGCTGTCCGAGGCGTCCCCCAACGTCGCGCAGTCCTGCTGGTGGGAGGAGGACGAGGTGCGCGCCTCCGGCGCGATGCGGGTGGAGCCCGGCGTCGAGGTGCGCATCCGGGCCCTGGACAACACCCGCGACTGCGGCCCGGACGAGCCGGGCTCCATCCTGGTGCGCGGCTGGAACGTGATGCGGGGCTATCTCGACGCGCCCGAGGCGACCGCCGCCGCCATCGACCCCGACGGCTGGCTGGCCACGGGCGACGTCGGCGCCCTCGACACCTCCGGGCGGCTGCACTTCGTGGGACGCACCAAGGACATCATCCGGGTCGGCGGCGAGAACGTCGCACCGGCCGACGTGGAGGACACCCTGCACCGGCATCCGCTGGTGCGGCAGGCCGTCGTGGTCGGCGTCCCCGACGAACGGCTGGTCGAGGTCCCCTTCGCGTTCGTCGTCCTCACCGAACCGGGCGTCACCGAGCCGGGCAGCACCGAACCCGGCGTCACCGAGGACGAGTTGATCGAGTGGGCCCGCACCCGGATGGCGGGCTTCAAGGTGCCGCGCCATCTGCGGATCGTCGACGGGTTCGAGGGCATCGGCATGACCGCCAGCTCCAAGGTGCGGAAGAACCTGCTCGCCGAGCACGCCCGCACGCTGCTCGCGGGGCAGGACGACGAGGTGCCCGCATGACGCGCATCCCCACACCGGTCACCCGGCTGCTCGGCATCGACCTGCCGGTCGTCCAGGCGGGCATGTCCTGGGCGTCCTCGTGCTCGGCGCTGCCGCTCGCGGTCAGCAGGGCCGGGGGTCTCGGGGTCGTCGCCGCAGGACCGATGCGGCTGGCCGACCTCGCGCGCGTGCTCGACGAGACGGCGGCGGGCACCGACCGCCCCTGGGCGGTCAACCTCCCGCTCTACCGGCAGGGCGCCGAGGACGTCATCGAGCTGCTCCTCTCCCGCAGACCGCCCGTGGTCATCGCCTCCCAGGGCGGGCCGCGCCGCTATCTGGAGCGCTTCCACGACGTCGGCACCCGCTGCCTGCACGTCGTGGCCGGTGTCGAGCACGCCCGCAAGGCAGCCGAAGCGGGGGTCGACGGTCTTGTGGTCGTCGGCGCGGAGGCGGGCGGGCACCCGCCGCCCGCCATGGTGACCACCCAGGTCCTGGTGCGTGCCGTGGTCTCGGCCGTCCCGGAGGTCCCCGTGATCGCCTCCGGCGGGATCGCGGACGGCGCCGGACTGGCCGCGATGCTGGCACTGGGCGCGGGCGCGGCGCAGTTCGGCACCCGCTTCCTCGCGACGGAGGAGGCCACCGTGCACCCCGACTACAAGGCGGCGGTCCTCGCCACCGGGGTGGACGGCACCCGCACCGTCGGACACGGCCTCGGCGTCATCCGCGCCGTGGCGAACGACTTCACCGCACGCATGGGGCGTCTGGAGGAGTCGGCGGCCGAACTGGACGTGCGGCGGAAGGAGTTCCGGTCCGTCACTCTCAAGGACGCAGCGCTGCACGGCAGGGTGCGCGACGCCAAGGTGGAGGCCGGGCAGTCCGCCGGTCTCGTCGACTCGGTGCTCCCCGCGGCCGACGTCGTCGAACGCGTCGTCACCGAGTACCGCGCCGCGGTCGCCCGTCTCCCCCTTCCCGTCGAGCCGGAGTCGAAGTCGGAGACCCCGTCCGCGTAGCAGGCGCCGGGCCCGGACGGTGCCGCCGGGGCGTGTTTTACGGGGTCGCCCACCTCGTCGTATCACTACACGTATCCGGTACAACACCCTAAGTAGCCCCTGGGTGTGACTGATCCACCGTATGGAGTGATCATTCCGGACCAAGGCACATAACCCACACCTCCGCGAACCAAGCTCTCGGCGTGGCGATCGCCGGACGGCTCAACAGCCCTCCGTGCGGCCTGACATGGCTGTTCCCCGCCATGTCACTTCGGTCGAGAGGATGCGTTGGATTGCGCGGTACGACGAGCAGGAGACGGGGCGCCTGGAGGACGGCGTCGGTGGCGGCAGCGGTGCTGTCCGTGCTGGCGGGGCCGACCGCGGCGGGCGTGAGCCAGGCCGCTTCCGGGCCCGACATCATGAGCTGGGGCGCCGGACCGGCGGGCCAGTTGGGCGACGGCGGTACCGGTGACCGCTGGTCGCCTGGCCCGGTGACGGGGCTGAACCGGGGCGAGGTGCGGGAGATCTCCGCGGGCGGGACGGAGAGCGGCAACTCCTTCGCCGTCGCGCAGTTGGAGGACGGCACCGTACGGGCCTGGGGCAGCGACTCCGCCGGGCAGCTCGGCAACGGCACCCGGCACGACCGGGCCACCCCCGACACGGTGACCGGACTGCGGGATGTGACGGACGTGGCGGCGGGCGGCGCACACGCGCTGGCCGTCAGCAAGGGCCGGGTGTGGGCGTGGGGCGAGAACGGGGACGGCCAGCTCGGCATCAACCGCTCCGGTGACGAACAGACCGTTCCCGAACGGGTGCCCAGCGTCTTCATGGCCCGGCAGGTGGCCGCGGGCTGCGACTTCAGCCTGGCGGTCATGGAGGACGGCACCGTCTGGTCCTGGGGCAACGGCGACCGCGGCCAGCTCGGCACCGGAGACCGCGCGCCGCAGAGCGTGCCCCAGGAGGTCAAGGGGCTGCCGGAGAACATCGCCGAGGTCGCCGCAGGATGCCACCACGCGCTCGCCCGCACCGAGGGCGGCGAGGTGTGGGCCTGGGGCACCAATCTCAAGGGGCAACTGGGCGACGGCACCACGAAGGGCAGCAGCGCCGAACCGGTCAAGACACGGTGGCTGCGGGACATCAGCCGGATCACAGCGGGCGCCGACCACAGCTTCGCGCTCCGCAACGACAAGCGGGTCTACGGCTGGGGCAACAACCGGCACGGGCAGTTGCTGGAGCAGGACGCGAGCAGCGCGTCCGGCGCGGGGCACACCAACCGCAACACGCCCGTGGAGATCGACGCGCTCGACGGCGCCAGTGACCTGGCCGCGGGCCGCGAGCACGGCCTCGCCGTCATCGAGGACAAGGTCGTCGCGTGGGGCGCGAACGGCGTGGGTCAGCTCGGGAACGGCACCAACGTCGCCCGCTCCGCCTCTCCCGTGACCGCCGTGCGCGGGGACTTCCAGCACGTCGCCGCTTCGCTGGCGGGCAACTCCAGCTACGCGTACTGAGCGCTCACGAAAGGCATTCCCGCATGACGATGAGGACGAGAACGAGGATGAGGACGGGGACGATGAACCGGAAACACCGGCCCGGCCGGGGCCAACTGCGCGGCGCGTGCGGCCTGTTGGCCGTAGCGGCGGTGCTCTCGACGGTCGTGGGCGCCGCTCCCGCCGCGCCCGCCGCCGGATCACCCGACCCGTGGGTCTACTCCTGGGGCCAGAACGCCTCCGGCGAGCTGGGCAACGGGTCCACCGTCGAACAGCGCACCCCCGGTCCCGTGCAGGGGCTGGCCCGCGAGGACGTGAAGCAGATGGGCGCGGGCGGGGCGGGTACCAACGGCCCGTTCGGCGTCGCGCTGCTGAAGAACGGCACGCTGAAGTCCTGGGGCGACAACAAGTTCGGGCAGCTCGGCAACGGATCCGTCCAGTCACGCTCGTTCCCGGCCGCCGTCGGGGGGCTGCGCGGCGTCAGGTCTCTCGCCGTCGGCTGCCACCACGCACTCGCCGTGAAGGACGGACGGGTGTGGTCCTGGGGCCGTAACGAGCACGGACAGCTCGGCGACGGAACCACCAGCGCCAAGGACACCGGCTCCGCCAGGCCCGTCGCGGTACAGGGCCTGGACAAGGTCAAGGCCGTAGCGGCCGGTTGCCTGCACAGCCTGGCGCTGCGTCAGGACGGGACGGTGTGGGCCTGGGGCCACGGCAACCACGGGCAGCTCGGCAACGGGGCGAACACCGACCGCAACACCCCGCAGCGGGTGCCCGATCTGGACGGTGTGACCGGGGTTTCGGCGGGCGGGTACCACTCCACCGCTCTCACCAGCGACCACAAGGTCAAGGCGTGGGGCATCGGCACTGAGGGCCAGCTCGGCAACGACACCGTCGCCAACAGCAACAAGCCGGTCGACGTGCAGCACTTGGAGGACGTCGAGAAGCTCTTCTCGGGGGCCCGCTCCAACTTCGCGCTGCTGGCCGACGGCAGCGTCAAGGGCTGGGGCCGCAACGCCAGCGGCGAACTCGGCGACGGCACGAAGACCAACCGCACCTCCCCCGTGCCGATCGAGGGCCTCACAGGCGTCCGCGAACTGTCCGCGGGGCGCCACCACAGCGCGGCAATCCTCGACGACCGTTCCGTCGTCACCTGGGGAGCGAACACCAGCGGCCAGTTGGGCGACGGCAGTACGGACAACGCCGACAAGCCCGTGACCGCGCTTCCCGCGAACAGCGGCGTGAACCACCTGACCTCCGGCCGCGAAGCCAACTTCGACTTCGCCTACTGATCCCCGCTTCCCCTTCCGCAACGACCCCCGTACAGACAAGGAACCGCACATGAACCTCCGTACCGCATGGGCCCGCAGAGTCCTGGGCCTCACCGCCGCCGTCTGCGCCGCCACCCTCTACGGCGCCCCCGTTGCCGGTGCCGTCAGCGCGGCGCCACTCACCGCCGCGGCGCCCTGCGCCGCGAACGACACACAGTGCCTGGAACAGCAGAAGAAGCAGGAGGAGGAGCAGAAGAAGGAGAAGGAACAGGAGAACAAGCGCGAGCAGGGCGAGCGGACCGCGGAGTCCGGGCAGGACCAGGTCGCCGATCACAGCAAGGAGGCCGAGAAGGGCATCGGCGACGCCAAGGACCAGGTCGAGTCCTGCCCGCCGGGATCGCAGGAGTGCATGGGCAAGGTCGTCGGCGACGGCACCCAGCAGTACGAGGACACCGCGCAGGGCAAGGGCATGGGCGCCACCCAGCAGAAGATCGACGACTTCCACCCCGAGCCGCAGAACAACGCCGACGCGGCGGTGGACTCCACCTGCGACGGCTTCGCCGCCGACCTCCCGGCCTCGGCGCTGGAATCCAGCGACCCCGACGAGTCCCTCACGGGCGTCTGCGAGGCCATGGCCCAGTGAGCGACAGCCGTCAGGTGGACAGCCACCGTCCCGCCCATCCGTCCAGCCCCGCCGGCCCGGCGCGCGTCCGCCGCGCCGCACGCGCCCGGCTCCTCCCCGTCACCGCGCTGGCCCTGGCCGCGCTGCTCCCGGCCGCCGGTTCCGTGGCCGCCGAGCCCCGCCCTGAACCGCCCACCGTGTCCACGTCCGGCGCCCAGCCGGACTCGCAGAAGCGCCCCGCCATCCCCCGGGCGCGGGCGTACGACAAGAACAACAAGCTGATGTCCTCGACGAAGCCGATCGTGCGGCACTGCGGCAAGAACCCCAAGGACTGCCAGTTCAAGATGAACCGCGCGGTGCTGCCGCTCCAGTACTACAGCACCGTGAGATCGCTGGGCAACGCGGTCATCAACTGCACCAAGAGCGACATCGCTGTGGACCGCACCGTCAGCCTCGAAACCGGCAGCCAGGACAACCTCGGCGGTGAGATCACCGGGTCCATCGCCGTGGAGGGCAGCATCAACGCCAGCGGCGAGGTGTCGGCCGGGGTGAGCGGTGAAGGCCACGCGACCGCGAAGACGCCCGACCTCTCCAAGGGCCCGACGTCCGAGTTCGGCGCCAAGGGCGGCGCCAACGCCGGTGGCAAGGTCGGCGCCTCGGCGGGGCTGCGGGCCACCTTCTCCGGCGCGTTCAAGGCGCACTACGACAAGACGTGGACGTCCAAGCACACCGAGTCCACGACCTACCGCATGACCGTCAAGCGAGGCGACGCCCTGACCTTCGCGGCGAGCGCGGCCATGCAGCGCATCTCGGGCACGCTGACCACCAAGCGCGGCGATCGCATCACCAACGTCATCGTGGAGGGCCCCTCCACCGTCAACAGCAGCTCCCTCATCGCCAAGACCACCACCGCGGCGGGCAACACCTGCGACCGGCTCCGCCCCGGGAGCGGCGGCCCCCAGCCCCCGGACTTCTACTCGGCACCGGCCTCCGGACGCCCCGCAGCGGGTCCCGAGAGCAAGCGGTCCCCGTCAGGCCGCGTACCCGCCACGAAGACCAAGGAAGGGCTGACCGTCCTCCCCGCCGACCTCGCGCGAAAGGTGGGCCAGGACCAGTGATCCGAACCCGAACCCGTCCGCACCCTCGGCACACGCACACGCACACGCACACGCACACGCACCCGCACACCGCCCGCACGGCGCGCACCGCCACGGCACGCACCGCCGCCACGCTCACCGTCCTCATGACCGGCGCACTGCTGGCCGGGACCGTACCGCAGACCGGCACAGCAGCAGCGGCGGAACCCGGGGCGCGCACGGTACCCGTGATCAACGGGGACCTCACAGTGCCCGCGTTCACCGCCAGCGGCAGTGGTGACCGGCTCACCGGCTGGACCGTCCAGTACCCGTACCGGCTGCTGCCCGCCGACGCGCGCCACCCCGACGGGCTGCCCGCTCTGCTGCTGCGCAACAAGCGCGCAGCGGACCAGAGCGTCAGCCAGCGGCTTCGCGGCGTACGGGCCGGAGCGAAGGTGACCGTCACCTTCGACGACATGACAGGGGGCGCCAACCGCTCCTGCGGCAAGGAGCAGATCGACGCCGGTCAGCCGTACACCCTCCAGGGCTCCGGCGGCACGAAGCGGAGCTTCACGACCGAACCGGGCGGCACCGACTGGCGCCGCGACCAGAGCTACACCTTCACGGCGGACGAGAACGAGCCCCTGATCACCTTCGCCTCCGCGCAGACCAAGGGCCGCTGGGACTGCGGTCCGCTGCTCGCCAAGGTCCGCGCCAGCCAGGTGCCGCCCCCGGTGGACAAGACGATCCCCAAAAACCGGCTGCCCGAGCCCGAAGCCTTCCAGGGCAACGAGCGCATCACCGCGCAGAAGGCCGCCGACCACTGCGCGAGCGCCCGGAGCAACTGCGCCTTCACCGTGGACAAGGAGTACTCGTACACCTACTACGACACCTCACGGGTCGTCGGCGAGGCGTATCTCAACTGCACCCGCAACACCGTCAGCCACGAGCGGCCGGTCACGTACAGGGGACGCGCCTATGACAATCTGAGCCAGAGCACCGACATCGAGCGGCTGGGCAACCCCAAGGACAACCTGAACCAGCAGTTCACCTCCGGCTTCGACAAGAGTTCGCCGGAGCCCTGGCGCTGGTCCACGTCGACGGACCGGACGGTCCACGAGACCATCGAGGCGGGCGAGGCGGGCTGGATCGAGGCCCAGCCCGGCAGGCAGCGCGTCGACGGGTGGCTGGTGAGCAGCGGCGACGACCCCGACAAGCAGATCCGTCTGCACGTGGTCGCCGACGGTCCCTCACCACGGGTACCTGACCGCATCTACCAGCGCACGGGCCCGCGCGCCACGGGCGAGAAGGAACGCTGCCGCTCCTACCGCCCGAACGCGCCCACCCCCGTGGGCGAGGACGCGCCGGCGGCCGGAGCCGACCGGGAAGCCTGACCCCGACAGCACCGAGGGGCCCCAGGGGGTCCGAGGGGCGTGCCGCACATGGCGCCCCTCGGACCCCTCGCCTTTCAGTGGATGTGGGAGCCGCCGTTGATGTCGTAGGTGACACCGGTGAGGTACTCGGACTCGGGCCGGGCCAGGAAGGCGATGACGTCGGCGACATCGGTGACGGTTCCTGTGCGGCCCATCGGGATGTCGGCGACCATGGCGGCCTTGCGCTCCGGGTCGAGACGGCCGGCGGTGATGTCGGTGTCTATCAGGCCGGGCGCGACGGAGTTGACGGTGACTCCGGAGGGGCCCAGCTCACGGGCCAGGGCACGCGAGAAGCCGAGCAGGGCCGCCTTCGCCGCCGAGTACGCGACACCGCCGAAGACACCGCCGCCCCGCTCGGCCGAGACCGAGGAGAGGTGGACGATCCGGCCGAAGCCGCGCTCGGCCATGCCGGGCGCGATGCGCCGGGTGACGAGGAAGCTGCCGCGGACGTTGACGTCGAAGATGCGGTCCCACTCCTCTGCCGAGACGTCGAGGAAGCGGGTGGGCGAGGTGATCCCGGCGTTGTTGACCAGGGCGCCGATCGGCGTCAGCTCGGCCTCGACGGCGGCGACGGCGGTGTCCACCGCGTCGGGGTCCGTCACATCGGCGGCGACCCCCAGCGTCCGCACACCGTGTGTCCCGGCCACCTCGCGCGCGGTGTCCTCGGCCGCGCTCTCGTCGATGTCGATGACGGCGATGTCGTAGCCACCCGCCGCCAGTGCGTGCGCCGTGGCCCGCCCGATGCCACGCGGCGACCCCGCACCGGTGACGACGGCGGAGCGGGAGAGGGGGGACGAGGGAGTGGAAGGGGAGGTCATCGGGGTCTCCTTGGAGAAGCGGATGGGTGTGGGTGAGGTGATGTGGGCGGGTCGATGGGGTGGCGGCCGTGACGGTGCGTCAGTGGGCCGGCGCCGGTCCCGTACCGGCCTCGGCGAGCAGCCGGGAGATCACCGCTCCGGCGCGTGCCGCCTCGGCGGGCCGCTCCGCTTCCGGCACATCGTGCGTCTCCAGCTCCAGGCTGTAGTGGCCCTCGTAGCCGACGGCCGTCAGATGGCGGATCAGCGCGGCGAAGTCCACCTCGCCGCGGCCGATGCTGCGGTGGATGTCGCCGCGTACGGCATCGCGCAGATGGACATGGGCGAGGCGGTCGCCGAAGGCGCGGGCCGCCGCCACGCAGTCGCCTCCCCCGGCCACCACATGGCTGGTGTCCAGCACCAGCCGGACCGGGGTCCCCGCCAGTTCCTCTCGCAGGCGCAGGGCGCGGGGGAGGTCGTGGCACAGCCGCGAGAAGTGCGGGGCCTCGACGAGCAGTGCGAGTCCCGCCGGTGCCACCACCCGCTCGGCGGCGGCCAGCGCACCGGCGACGGCGCGGATCGCCGCGTCCTCGTCCCCGCGCGGAGGACCACCATGCGACGGCCCCTCATGCGACGGTCCCTCACGCGCCGGGCCCTCATGCGCCGGACCCTCATGCGCACCGCAGGGCAGCGTGACCGAGGGCGCACCCGTCAGCTCCGCCAGCCGCACCAGCGGCTCCAGCCGTGCGGCGACCGTCGGCGGAGTGAGCGCCGGGTCGTCCAGCGGGCCGATGTCCGCGTTGACGGTACGGACGCGCAGCCCGCTGTCGCGGACCAGTCCGGCGATCGGCCCGACCCGCTCCCCCGGCAGCGGGAAGGGCACGTGGTCGCAGACGCCGGGCAGGGCGCCGAGGTCGGTCGTAGCGAACCCGGCCCCGGCGATCTCCCGCAGCGCCTCGTCCAGTGGCAGCCTGCGCAGCGAGATCGTGCTGCATCCGACGCGCGGGTCGATCGGCTGCCTCCCCGATGCGCCCGTGACGGCCGTGACGGCCGAGGCGGAGGACGCGGCCGTCACAGCTCCGCCCGCACACGGTCCTTGACCGCGGCCACCGACAGGCCGTAGCGGTCGTGCAGGGTGGGCAGCGCTCCCGCGGCCAGGAACGCGTCGGGCAGGCCGATCGGCACGATCCGCGTCCCGGCACCCGCGTACGCCAGGCAGGAGGCCACGGACTCGGCGAGCCCGCCGATGACGGAGTGGTTCTCCAGCGTCACCACCAGCCGCCCCTTCGCCGTCTCGCGCAGGATCGTCTCGTGGTCCAGCGGCTTGATGGTCGGTACGTGCAGTACGGCGGCGTCGATGTGGTCGGCCTCCAGCTCGCGCGCGGCGGTGAGTGCGCGCGGTGTCATCAGGCCTGTCGAGACGAACAGCACGTCGCGTCCGGTGCGCAGCGTGGCGGCGCGGCCCAGCTCGAAGCGGTAGTCGTACTCGTCGAGCACGGTGGGCACGGCGCCGCGCAGCAGCCGCAGATAGGTCGGCCCTGGCGACGCTGCCAGTGCGGGGACGGCCTGTTCGATGTCGACGGAGTCGGCGGCGTCGACGATCGTCAGCCCTGGGACGCCGCGCAGGATCGCCAGATCCTCGGTGGCCTGGTGACTGGGCCCGTAGCCGGTGGTGAGTCCTGGCAGCGCGCCGACGATGTTCACGTTCAGGCCGGGTTCCGCGATGTCCAGGCACAGGAAGTCGTAGGCGCGGCGGGTGGCGAAGACGGAGTAGGTGGAGGCGAACGGGAGGAGCCCGACCTCCGCGAGACCCGCCGCGGCGCCGAGCATGGCCTGTTCCGCCATGCCCGACTGGAAGAACCGGTCGGGGTGTGCCTCGCGGAAGATGTGCATGTCGGTGTACTTGGCCAGGTCGGCGGAGAGTCCGACGATCTCCGGGCGCTCCTCCGCGAGCCGGGCCAGCGCGTGGCCGAAGGGGGCGCGGGTGGTGCGCTGCCCCTCCTCGGCGATGGAGGCGATCATGGCCGAGGTGGTGAGCTTGCGCGGCGCTTCCTTGGCTTGGGTCTTGTCCTTGGCCGTTGACGGGGCGGCGGTCATGCGGCGGTTCCTTTCCGGGGAGGGGCGGGCGAGTGGGGGACGGGGTGGGCTACTGGAGGTCGCGGCCCTGTGCCAGCTCGTCGCGCGCGAGCTGCCACTCGTGCTCCTCGACCCGCATGAAGTGCGCCTTCTCCCGCGTCTCCAGCAGCGGCACGCCGCGCCCGATCCGGGTGTCGCAGACGAGCACCGAAGGCGAACCCCGGTGTGCGCGCAGCGCGTCGAAGGCGTCGACAAGGGCTCCTATGTCGTTGCCGTCCACGCGTATCGCACGCCAGCCGAACGCCTCCCACTTCTCCGTGACCGGCTCGGTCCGCAGCACACCGGCCGTGGGGCCGTCCGCCTGGAGGGCGTTGACGTCGACGACGGCGGTGACATTGTCCAGCCCGTGGTGGGCGCAGAGCATCGCGGCCTCCCAGGTGGAGCCCTCGTCCAGCTCGCCGTCGGAGAGCAGGTTGTAGACCCGCGCCTCGCTGCCCTGGTGCCGCAGCCCGAGGGCAATGCCCGCCGCGATGCCGAGTCCGTGGCCGAGCGAGCCGCCGGAGATCTCCATGCCCGGCGTGTACGAGGCCATGCCCGACATGGGCAGCCGCGAGTCGTCGCTGCCGTAGGTGGCCAGCTCGTCGGTGTCCAGGATGCCCGCCTCGGCGAGCGCCGCGTACAGGGCGATGGCGTAGTGGCCGACCGACAGCAGGAACCTGTCGCGTTCTGGCCACTCCGGTTCGTCGGCGCGGTAGTTGAGCACGTCCTTGTAGGCGACGGCGAGGATGTCCGCGACCCCGAGCGCCTGGCCGATGTAGCCCTGGCCCTGTACCTCGC
Organism: Streptomyces sp. NPDC054796; assembly: GCF_053611545.1. Lineage (NCBI taxonomy): Bacteria > Bacillati > Actinomycetota > Actinomycetes > Kitasatosporales > Streptomycetaceae > Streptomyces > Streptomyces sp. NPDC054796. The sequence continues at coordinate 96,456 of NZ_JBSHAO010000022.1, forward strand.
CCATGTCGAGGGCGTGGTGGCGGATGCGGTGGGCCGCGTCGCGCAGGGCACGGATCCGCGCCTCGCGTGGGACCCCGCGGGACGGGGCGGTGGCGGTCGCGGTCGTGGTGGGTGCGGGGGTGGACGGGGTCACTGGTGCGTCACTCCTCGGGGAGGTACGGGGTGGTCACGGGGAGCCGGGAGCCGGGGGCCGGGAGGTCTTCGGGGCGGCGGGTCAGCGGGTCAGCGGGCCGCGGCGGTGACCGGTTCCGCCGTGGGCGCGCCCTCTCCCGTGGCCAGGTCCACCGCGCTCTTCTCGCGCGGCCCCCAGGTCTCCCAGGTCACGAGCGTCGCCACGAGCCCCAGCAGCCCGTAGAGGCTGAAGAGCAGCGCGGGCCCCACCCAGCCGGTGCCGGAGTACAGGGCCGTGGCGATCATCGGGGTGAAGCCGGAGACGACCGCGGAGAGTTGGTAGGCGAGGGAGGTCCCGGCAGTGCGGGTCTTGGTCGCGAACAGCTCGGCGAACCAGGCGCCCTGGACCCCGGCGAGGGAGTTCTGGCACACCGCGTAGCTGACGACGAAGGCGACCAGCACCAGCGCCGCCACCTCGGTGTTGACGAGCAGGAACATCGGGACACCCCACAGGAACGTGATGACGCAGCCCGTCAGATACACCGGGCGCCGCCCGACGCGGTCGGAGAGCCCGCCCCACAGGACGGTGGCGAGGATGCCGAGGGCCGCGGCGGTCACCAGCGCGACGAGGCTGACGGTTCCCGAGACGTCGGGCGCCTTGTCGTCGTCGAGGTAGGAGAGGACGAAGGTGACGGAGATGGCGTATCCGGCGGTCTCGGTGCTCCGGAGGCAGAAGGCGCGCAGCACGTTGCGCCAGTCCTCGCGCAGCACCTCCAGCAGCGGGTTCCTGGCCACCTGCCCGGAGTCCTTCAGCTCCTGGAACTCGGGCGACTCGTCGATCTTGAGCCGGATGAGGATGCCCACGGCGATCAGTACGGCGCTGAAGAGGAAGGGCACGCGCCAGGCCCAGGTGTCGTTCAGGGTGTGGGCGCTGAGGAGGAAGGCGAGGTTCGCGAGCAGCAGTCCGACGGGGAAGCCCGCCTGGGTGATCCCGGTGTAGAGGCCGCGTTTGCGCCATGGCGCGTGCTCGTACGTCATCAGGATGGCGCCGCCCCACTCCGCGCCGAAGGCGAGCCCCTGGATCACGCGGACCACGACGAGCAGGACCGGGGCCCACACGCCGACCATCTGATACGTGGGCAGACAGCCGATGAGCACGGTGGCGACGCCCATGAGCAGCAGGGAACCGACGAGCACGGGTTTACGTCCGACGCGGTCGCCGAGGTGCCCTGCGACGATGCCGCCCAGGGGGCGCGCCGCGAAGCCGATGCCCAGTGTGGCGAAGGACAGCAGCGTCGCGGAGAGCGGGTCGGAGTCCGGGAAGAACACGTCGCCGAAGTAGAGCGCGGCGGCCGTGCCGAAACCGATGAAGTCGTACGTCTCGATGGTCGCGCCGACGCCGCAGCCGACGGCGACCCTTCGCCGCTCCGGCGATCCGTGCGCCGCGTGCCGCGCCGCCTGTGCGGGGGGCGGGGAGCCTGCCATGGGCGATCCTCCTTGATCGTCTCTGACGCGCCTGTCGGCGAGGGCATCGTTCAAGTGTCATGTTGACTGTTAACACTCAACAGTGACAGTGATCGATACTGTCGTCGCCACGTCGTTCGACGTCAACCTCCCCGAAACAACTTTTTTCGCTCCGGAGGCATGCGGGATTCCGCCCCCGTTCCCGCTCGTTGCCCGCAGGCGCGGCAGTGGGCCTACGGGCGTGAGGTGAGGGCGCGCCAGCCGTTGTCGAGGAGGTCGAAGGCGCGGGTCAGGGCCTCGCGGGGGTTGCCATGAGCGCGGGCCGCGTGGGGCGCTTCGAGGGAGAAGTGGGCCAGCGCCGTGCACGCGGGATCGTCCGCCGCGAGGCCGCTCTCGTCGGCGATGGCCGCGGCGAGGGCAGTGGTGTGGCGCAGCCACATGGCCTGGTGGTAATCGCGCAGGGCCGGGGTGTCGTTCACCAGCCTGAGGAAGGTGGCGAAGCGGGGATCGGCGTCGGGGGCGGCCTCGCGGCAGCGCAGGGCGTGCTCGCACAGCGCCGCCGGAATGGACTGGCCCCGGGGCCGCTCGTACACGGCGGCGAGCAGACCGGCCTCCATGTCGGCCTCCCGGTCGAAGACGAGGGCCTCCTTGACCGGGAAGTGCTTGAACAGCGTGGTCGTCGACACGTCCGCGGTGTCCGCGATCTCCCGGATGCCCACGTCGTCGTAACCGCGCTCCAGGAACAGGCGCAGCGCCGCGTCGGCGATGGCCTGGCGGGTGGCGGCCTTCTTGCGTTCGCGGCGCCCTATCGGCGCGGGTGCGGTGCCGCCGCTACGGGGATCGACGTCAGACATGTCCGCAACCTACCCCATTCGTTGCCCAGCTTCAAAAGTTGAGTTGTTGCACTTATTTAGTTGGTGTGCTCTTCTGAGGCGTCAGCCGTGCGGCACCGCCGCGCGACGCGACGCGACGACACCGCGTCCCGATAACACGACGTCACGACGTCACGAACGGAGCAGCACCATGAACACCACAGCCCCCATCCCCCGCATCGCCATCGTCGGCGCCGGTCCCGGCGGCCTGACCTGCGCGCGCATCCTGCAACGGCACGGCATCGCCGCCACCGTCTACGACCAGGAATCCGGCCCCGGTGCCCGCGACCAGGGCGGCACCCTCGACCTCCACGAGGACAACGGCCAGCTCGCCCTCCGCGAGGCCGGGCTGCTGGAGGAGTTCTTCCGGCTCTCCCGCCCCGAGGGGCAGGAAATGCGGCAACTGGACCGGGCGACGGGCGCGGTCACCTCCCATCACGTCCCGGCGGAGGGTGAGCGCTTCAAGCCCGAGATCGACCGAGGCCCGCTGCGCGATCTCCTCCTGAACTCGCTCCGGCCCGGCACGGTGCGCTGGGGCCACGCCCTCCGCTCCGTCGAGCCCGTCGGGTCCGGGTCCGTCCACGGGCAGGCGCGGGGCCCCCGTCGACTGCGCTTCGCCGACGGCACCACCGTCGAGGCCGATCTCGTCATCGGCGCGGACGGCGCCTGGTCCAGAGTCCGCCGCGCCGTCTCCCCGGCCCTCCCCCGGTACACCGGGATCACGTTCCTAGAAGCCTGGTTCCACGACGTCGACAACCGACACCGCGACATAGCCGGACTCGTCGGCCAGGGCAGCGCCACCGCCGCCGACGGCGAGCGCGGCCTGTTCGCGCAGCGCAACGGCGGCGGCCACATCCGCGTCTACGTCATCCAGCGGCTCCCCGCCGACTGGATCACCGCGTCCGGCCTCACCTCCCAGGACACCGGAGCGCTCCGCGCCCTGCTCCTGGACCGCTTCCGCGACTGGTCACCCCGTCTGCGGCGGCTGGTCGGCGACAACGACGGCGTATACGTCGACCGCCCCCTGCACGCGCTGCCCGTCCCCCACGCCTGGGAGCACGACCCCGCCGTCACCCTGCTGGGAGACGCGGCGCACCTCATGCCCCCGCTCGGCGTCGGCGTCAACCTCGCCATGCTCGACGCCTGCGAACTCGCCCTCGCCCTCGCGCACCACGGCACCGTCGACGACGCCCTCCACGCCTACGAGCAGACGATGCTGCCCCGCTCCGCCGAGATGCAGCGCCTGCTCGACGGCCGCGCCGCTGACCTGCTCTCCGACGAACCGCACGACCCCGCGCACGGCGAGGACAGCGGCCTGGCGTCCGGAGCTGCCTAGCGACCTAGCGGCCTAGCGCTTGCTGGAGGCCGGGCCGTCGGCCTCGGGCTGGAGCTTCGTCATGGCCGAGGTCATGTGCTCGTGCAGAACACCGACCGCGGCATCCGTGTCACCGCGCTCGATCGCCTCGACGATGGGCAGGTGGTGCCCGGCTGACATGGTGGCCTTGCGACGCTCGCTGGCGGCGCTCATGACCACCACGCGCGTCGGCCCCTCCAGATGATGCCAGGTCTTCACGAGCATCGAGTTCCCCGACAGCTCGCACAGCAGGGAGTGGAAGGCAAGATCCGCCTCCACCTGGGCCTCGAAGTTCCCGGGGTCCTCGAACGCCTCGTCCAGCCGCTCCAGTGCCTGCCGCAGCGCAGCCGCCGCACTCGTCCTGTCCTTGTCCGGCAGCGCGATGACCTGCGCGACGGCGAGCCCTTCCAGCGACCCCCGCACCTCGAACAGCTCGCGGACCTCCTTCGGCGACAGGCTCTGCACGCGCAGCATCCCCCGTACGCCCGCGACGACCAGCCCCTCCTGCTGGAGGTGGCGCAGCGCCTCCCGTACCGTGCCCCGGCTGACCGACAGCCGCGTGGCGATCTCCACCTCGCCGAGGTGGTCGCCCGGCCGGTACTGGCCTGTGGTGATCGCGGTGCGCAGCGCCATGAGGGCACGCTCCCGCAGGGTGGAGCGGTCGAGATTCGGCAGCGCCGGGACGGTCACGGGCGCGTTGCCCCCCTTCGAGGACGTGCGGCGACGGACAGGACGAGACGGGCAGGACGACTCGATGATTCTACTGTCGACTGTTGACTGTCGTCCTCCCCGCCGGCGGTGACCGGCCCCCGCCCGCACACCGGGGCGGGGCCGGGTCCCAGAAGGGGCCTACCGTTCGGGCGTCGTGAAGTACGCGGCGAAGGCCGAGACGATCTCGCTCTCGCCGATCAGCCCGTCCTCGTCCGTCGCGAGGGAGCGCGCCGCGGCACCGCAGCGCTCCTCGTCCACACCCAGCGCCTTGAGCGCCCGCTCGGCCTCCTGCGGGGTGGTGCGGCCGTCGCCGTCCGAGTCCGCGATGTTCACGACGGCGTGCAGGAAGGGACGGGCGATCTCGCCGAAACGGTCCGGGTTGTCGCGCAGCCGCTTCACCGCGCCGTTCACGAACTCCTCGCGGGTGATGCGCTGGTCGCCGTCGCGGTCCGCGATTCCGGCCATGCCCTGCCAGAACGCCTCGGCCCCGATGTGCAGGGCCTGGCCCCGCTCGGAGCGCGCCTTCACGCCGAATTCGCCGAGGATGGCCGCTGCCGCCGTCGTGAAGTCCTCACGGGAGATGTAGCCGTTGCCGTCCTGGTCGAAGGTGGCGAACCGGACGGCGATTCTCCGCGTGTGCTCGCTGCTGTCCATGGTGGTGCGTGCCGCCTCACATATCAGGTGGGTCCGTTCGTCAGGGGGTGTCGTCACAGTAGCGCCGTCCGGCCGTCAGGCGTCGCGGTCCAGACGGGACTTTGACGACACCCCCGAGGCAGCGTACGACGTGAGCGGGCGCGCGGAACGGAAAACGCGGTGGCCGGGCGGACGCTGTCACGTTTCTCACCGTGGCTCGATGTCCGTCCTCGTGCGGGAGATCACCCTCGCGGCGGTACGCGGAAGAGGACCGTACGTACCGCCGCGAGGGCGTGACACACCGGGCAGGCGAACGCCCGGTGGGCAGGGCGGGCTCCGGCGCGAGGCCACCTGCTTGCCGGAGCCCGCCGTTCAGGGGGGCCGTTGCGCCGTTACCGCCGCGTCGGCGTCGGCGGCAGTCCGGCCCGTACCGTGCGCGCCGCCTCGACCAGGTGCTCCAGTGAGGCGCGCACCTCCGTCCAGCCCCGGGTCTTCAGGCCGCAGTCGGGGTTGACCCACAGCCGTTCGGCGGGGATCGCCTCAAGTCCCTTGCGCAGCAGCGCCGCTGCCTCGTCCGCGCCGGGCACGCGCGGCGAGTGGATGTCGTAGACGCCGGGGCCGACCTCGCGCGGGTAGCCGACGGCGGCCAGTTCGTCCGCCACCCGCATGTGGGAGCGGGCCGCTTCGAGGCTGATGACGTCCGCGTCGAGCGCCTCGATCGCGGAGACGATGTCGCCGAACTCCGCGTAGCACATGTGCGTGTGGATCTGGGTGTCCGCGCGTACGCCGCTCGTGGTGAGCCGGAACGCCTCGGTGGCCCAGTCGAGATACGCCTCCCTGTCGGCGGCCCGCAGCGGCAGGGTCTCGCGCAGCGCGGGCTCGTCGACCTGGATGACGGCGGTGCCCGCGCCTTCCAGGTCCTGGACCTCGTCGCGCAGGGCCAGTGCCACCTGCCGCGCTGTCTCCCCCAGCGGCTGGTCGTCGCGCACGAAGGACCAGGCCAGCATCGTGACCGGGCCCGTCAGCATGCCCTTGACAGGACGGTTCGTGAGCGACTGCGCGTACGTGGTCCAGGCGACGGTCATCGGCTCGGGCCGCGAGATGTCGCCCGCCAGGATCGGCGGGCGCACATAGCGCGTGCCGTAGGACTGCACCCAGCCGTGCTGGGTGGCGAGGTAGCCGTTCAGCCGCTCGGCGAAGTACTGGACCATGTCGTTGCGTTCGGGCTCGCCGTGCACCAGGACGTCCAGGCCCGCCTCCTCCTGGAAGGCCAGCACCTCGCGGATCTCGGCGGCGATGCGCTGGTCGTACGCGGTGTCGTCGATGCGTCCGCTCCGCAGTTCGGCGCGGGCCGTGCGCAGTTCCGTCGTCTGCGGGAACGAGCCGATGGTGGTGGTCGGCAGCAGCGGCAGCCCCAGGCGGGCGCGCTGCGCCGCCGCGCGCTCCGGATACGGCTGCGAGCGGCGCGCGTCGGCCGGTGTGGCCGCCGCGCAGCGCGCGCGGACGGCGGGATCGCTGGTCAGCGCGGAGGAGGCGCGGGAGGCGAGGTCGGCGCGGTTGGCTGAGAGCCGCCCGGTGATGAGGTCGGTGCCGCCGCTCAGGCCGCGGGCCAGGGTGACGACCTCCTCGGTCTTCTGCCGGGCGAAGGCGAGCCAGCGCGCGATCTGCGGGTCGACGTCGCGTTCCGCGGCGGCGTCCAGTGGCACGTGCAGCAGCGAGCAGGACGGCGCGACGTCCACCCGTTCCGCGAGGCCGAGGAGGGAAGCGAGGGTGCCCAGCGACTTCTCCAGGTTGTTGATCCACACGTTGCGGCCGTCGACGACGCCCGCGACGAGCCGCTTGCCCGGCAGTCCACCCGCGCGTGCCAGGTCGTCAAGGTTGGCGGCGCCGGGCCCGGTGAAGTCCAGGGCCAGCCCCTCCACGGGCGACTTGGCCAGCACGGGCAGGGCCTCGCCGAGGCGGTCGAAGTAGGAGGCGACCAGCAGCTTGGGCCGGTCGGTGAGGGCGCCCAGTTCGCGGTAGGCGCGCTCGGCCGCGTTCAGTTCGGCCGCCGTGCGGTCCGAGGCGAGCGCCGGTTCGTCGAGCTGCACCCACTCGGCGCCCGCTGCCCGCAGATCGGCCAGCACCTCGGCGTACACGGGCAGCAGCCGGTCCAGCAGCGTGAGCGGCTCGAAGCCGTCCGCCACGCCGGGCGCGGGCTTGGCGAGAAGGAGATAGGTGACGGGTCCGACGAGCACGGGCCGCGCGGTGTGCCCCAGTGCCACCGCCTCCCTCAGCTCTCCGACGGGCTTGGCGGAGTCGGCGGTGAAGACCGTGCCGGGGCCCAGTTCGGGCACCAGGTAGTGGTAGTTGGTGTCGAACCACTTGGTCATCTCCAGGGGCGCGGTCTCCTGGGTGCCGCGTGCCATGGCGAAGTAGCCGTCCAGCGCGTCGGTGTCCACGGCGTCGCGGTGCCGCTCGGGGACGGCGCCGACCATCACGGTGGTGTCCAGCACATGGTCGTAGTACGAGAAGTCCCCGGTGGGAACCTCGTTGATCCCGGCGTCGGCGAGGCGCCGCCAGTTGTCCCGGCGCAGGGTGGCCGCGGTCTCCCGCAGGGCTTCTGCGGTGACCCGGCCCTTCCAGTAGCCCTCGACGGCCTTCTTGAGTTCCCTCTTGGAGCCCTGGCGGGGGTATCCGTGGACAGTGGCGCGGGTTGCCGCGGCTGCGGACTTGCTGGTCACTCAACTCTCCTTCGCGAGTCGTGTCGGTGACCCCGGAGGCCGAGCGAGGGGACGAAGGAAAGGCTCACGGGAGGCGCACGCCGTCCGCGCCCTTCCCGTACCGCCGACCCGCCCTCGAGGTCACCGAGATCTCCGCGCACGGGTTTCGTACGCGGACAGTTGGCAGGTCTTCGGACTCGCGGACCCGCCGGGCGCTTCTCGCCCGGCACCTACTGGCCGTCGCTTCCCGGACCCTTCCTGGGACCAGTGCTGATGACGGCGGTCGTTTCCGCTCACCGCTGCGGGGCAGCTCCGGATTCTCACCGGATTCCCTCTTGCGACGCGCCTGCCTGGAGGGCAGGGCGAACCGACTGCGCCGCCCACCCTACGTCGGCGGAACGGCACTGAACAGTGCGCCCCGGCCCGCCTGGTCCCCCGGCGCGTGGCGCAGTGGCGTGCGCGTCGTCGCCTGCGCGCCCTACTGAGCCCCGAGTTCCGCTGCCACGATGAGGCACCGGGGGGACGGCCATGGACCAGACGGGGATCAGAATCGCGAGCGGCGTCGCCGTCTGGATCTTCGCCGCCTTCGGCGGCCTGCTCATCATCCTGCTCTCCCGTGCCGTCACCTCGGCCGCGCAGTACCTCAGGGGACAGGGCCGCATCCTCCCCCTCGTGGTGCGCCCCGACCCGGGCGACGGCGAGGCGCCGGGCGAGACCGGGGGCGAGGGTGGAGGCGGGGGCGGGGGCGACGGTTCCGCCGCCGCGCGGCGCCAGGCGTGCCGTGAACTGGCCGCCCATCTCGCGGTGCGTCTGAGCGCCACGTCGAACGACTCGCTGCTCGCGCCCGGCGCCGCCTCGCCCACCCCCGTCGCGCCCTCGCCGCAGGCGTCGTCCACCCCGCACGGCTGGCTGGAGTCCGTGGTGCGGCTCACGGTGTCCAGACCGCGCGCGTTCCACGTCCACCTCACCGAGATGGAGCCGGTCGAGGAGGGGCTGCGCCGGGTATCCGTACGGATCGTGCGGGCGCCGCAGGGGCAGATCGTGGCGGCCACCGTCGTCGAGAAGCCGCGGGACGAGCAACTGGTGGAGACGCTCGCCTGCTACACCACCGTCAGCGTGCGCGGCCTCCCCGCGATGCGCCGCCGCATCCCCCGCTGGGAGCGCTGGGACCACGACGTGCGCGGCTACGCGCGGTTCCGGCACGGCGTCACCGAGCAGGAGAAGGCACAGGCGCGCGAACAGGCCCGGCCGCTGCCCGCGCCGCTGCTGGCCTACAGCGTCCCCCGGCGGTACGCCGCAGCGCTGCGCGCCTTCGCCGACGCCGCCGAGTACTCGCCGGGCAACCTCACCCTCCGCCTCCACCAGGCGGCGCTGCACGAACGGGTGGGCTCCTACCGGCCCAAGGAGTACGCGAAGGCCATCGACATCTACCAGCGGTGCACCGAGCTGTGGCCGGGCCACATCGAGACCGCGTACCGCACCGCCATCGCCTACTCGCGCGGCTCCACCCCGGTACGCAGGGGCTCCCCGCGCCTGTCCGAGAACGAGATGGAGCGCCTGCACGACACCGCCAACCGGCACTTCGACGACCTCGAACGGCGGCTGCGGCGGCGCGCGCTGGCGCGGTGCTGGGCCCGTACGGTCGTGCCCGGCGGACGGTGGAACCCGGGCGAGCGGCGCTACTGGTCGTCCTGGCTCACCCCGCTGCCGCTGCCCGCGCGGCGCAGCCGCCGCAGCACGTTCCGCGGCGCGATCGTCATCGCCCGCGCGGGCCACACCATGGGCGGGGCGCTGCGCACACCGGGCGAGTCGCCGCGGCTGCGCGAGATACAGCGCGAGGTGGAGACCGCGTTCGAGCGGGTCGCCCGCCAGGTGATGAGCGGCAGCCGTGGTCCCGGCCATCTGCGGCTGCTGTACCCGCAGCGCGGGCACTCGCTGCGCGGCGGCGTCCACGACGCGGCCTGGCACGCGACGCCGCTGCCGGGGCGCCCCACCTCGCGCTTCTGGGGCCCGCTGCGGCGCCCCGGCGTCGGATGGCTCGCGCACTACAACGCGGCCTGCTTCCTGGCCCTGGCCATCCCGCTCGCCCCGGCCTTCCGGCCGGGGCGCTACGCGGACGACGGCCAGTGGAGCGAGGACTGCGCCCGTGCCGCGCTCAACCAACTGGACAACAGCCTGCGCACACCGGACACCGAGCTGACCACGGGCTGGATCCTGCACGACGCCGACCTCCAGGCCCTGTGGAAGACCGGACTCGGCGCCCGCTGGGCCTCGTTCATGGGCGTGCCGCTGTCCAGAGCACGGTGAACGCGGGGGTGCGCGGGGGTGCGCTGTGGTGCGCGGGGCTACCTTCCTCGGGCCGCGCACCGCACACTGTGCCGATGGCCGAGCAGCGGGCAGTCGAGATGCGGGCACAGGACGAGCGCGGGGTGGCGGCGCTGTGGGACCGGATGGCGGTCGACGACCTGGTCACCGGTTACGCGGCGGCCGTCGACGACGGCGACTGGGACGAGTACCGGGCGCTCTTCGCGCCGGAGGGACGTGCCGACTACCGCTCGGCGGGCGGCGCCGAGGGCGACGTCGAGACCATGGTGCGCTGGCTCACGGAGACCCTGGGCCTCTTCTTCCCCATGCGCCAGCACCTGATCGTCAACCGCCACGTGGAGACCGACGGCGCGACGGCGACCGTACGGGCCGACTACTACAACCCGATGCGCTCCGGGAGCGCCGAGTCGGCAGCGCCGGACTTCGAGTGCGGTGGCCGCTACGCGTTCACGGCCCGGCGCACGGAGGCGGGCTGGCGCCTGACGCAGGTGGTGGCACACGAGAAATGGCGCCGCTGAGCCCCTCCGGGGTACGGCCACTTCACGGCTCGACGGACCCGCGCACCGCCCCCGCGCGGCCCCGTCACTCGCAGAAGACCTGCACCTTCGCTTCCCGGTCGTTGACGTCCACCGACACCTCCTCAAGGTGCTCGACAAGTTCCTCGATGTGCTGCGGCTTCAGCTCGGTGAGATCGATCGGCACCCCCGACTTGTTCAGCTCCGCGCTGACCTTGGTGAGCGCCTGCGGAGGGACGAGGCTCGCGAGCCGGACCCCGGCGCGCAGAAGCTGGAGCGGGACCTGGATGTTGACGTGGCTCGGCCCGTCGCCGTCCGCGGTCTCCGCCGAGTTCACCATCACGCGCAGGTACTTGGGCCGGGTCTTCGCGCGGGGCGCGTCCCCCGGCGCGGCCCGGGGCCGTTCGCGTTCGAGGGCGTCCAGCAGCCGCTCGGCCTCGTCCGCGCTGATCTTGCCCTCGGCCAGCATCTCCAGGATCTGACGGCTCTGCTCGTTCATGTCATTCATCCCCTCCGGCGCCAGTTCAACTGACAATTACCAGCAGGGCCGTGCGGCCCTGCTCGATCTCGATCCGGGTGCCGGGCAGCGCCCACAGCAGCCGCCCGGTGCCGCGCAGCGCTCCCCCCGGGCTCACCCGGAAGACGAGGCAGGCGACCAGCCCGGCCGGCACGGCGAGCAGCAGCAGCGGCGACAGCACCAGCAGCACCGGCGGGACCGGGACGTACAGCCGCCGGCGACGGCCGTCGGAACGGCGGTAGCCCACCGTCACCAGCAGCGGGATCACCGGGACCGCTCCAGCTCGGCCAGCGCCTCCTGGGCGCTGATCTCCCCCCGCCGCAGGCGGTCGACGACGTCCGCGCCGCTGGGCGCGGGATCGGTTTCGACGAACTCCAGTCGCTCGGCGATCCGGTTCAGGCGGGCCTTGACCGTCGGGTAGCTCACCCCGAAGATCCGCTCCATCTCCTTGATCGAACCGTGTGACCGCACGAACGCGGCGACGAACACCTGGTCGTCCACGCCGAGCTGCGCCAGTTGCGGCGGCTCGAACTGCCCCTCGACCGCGACGCCGCTGCCGGTGAGCCGGACCCGCTCGACCACGAACGGCTGCCCCTGCGTCAGGTCCGTCAGTTCCTGCCAGTCCACCCTCGGCTCCCCTGCTCTCGGTTCCTCGGTCCTCGACGACATGCTCTTAGTTTATTTTTATCTTCACTTTTTTAAGTTGTCAACGCGAAAAACTTAATTTATTTGATTCAGTCCTCAGTGGTGCCCCGGCCGACGCGCCCTCGGCGTCACTGCGGCCCCGTGGGCGCGCCCTCGCCCGTACGGACTTCCTCCCGCACACTGGTGATCTGCTGATCCGGCAGTCGGACCGCACATCAGGCGGGGCGAAGGAGGGCGCGGAATGCGGGTGGCGCTGGAGTCCCGGTGGGCGTGGGGAGCGCTCGCCGTGGTGGCGGGCGCCGTGCCCGCGCTGGCCTTCCCCGCGCCCGCGCTGTGGTGGCTCGCCTACGCGGCCCTCGTACCCTGGATGCTGCTGGCCCGCGCGGCACCGACAGGGCGCAGGGCGGCCTTCACGGGCTGGCTCGGCGGTACGGGCTTCATGCTCGCCGTGCACCACTGGCTGCTGCCGAGCCTGCACGTCTTCATCCTCGTGCTGGCGGCGCTGCTCGGTCTGCTGTGGGCGCCCTGGGGGTGGCTGGTGCGGCGGCTGCTGGAGGGGCGCCCCGGCCCGGCGCGGCTCGCCGCCGCCGTACTGCTGCTGCCCTCCGCCTGGCTGATGGTGGAGCTGGTCCGCTCGTGGCAGGGGCTGGGCGGGCCCTGGGGGCTGCTCGGGGCGAGCCAGTGGCAGGTGACGCCCGCGCTGCGGCTGGCCTCGGTCGGCGGGGTGTGGCTGATCAGCTTCGTCGTTGTCGCCGTGAACACCTCGCTGGCAGCGCTGCTCGCCGCGCGCGGCGCGCCCACCCGGCTGCCCGCCGTCTCGGCGGTCTCGGCGCTGGCCGCGGTGGCCGTGGTCGTCGGCGGTACGTGGGCGTGGGTGCCGCTGCCCGAGGAGGAGAGCGGGGACTCGCTGCGGGTGGGCGTCGTCCAGTCGGGCGGCGGCATGTCGGCGGACGCGCGCTTCACGCGCAACGAGGAGCTGAGCCGCTCCCTCGCCCGCGAGCACCATGGGCTGGACCTGATCGTCTGGGGCGAGAGCAGCGTCGGCTACGACCTGGCCGAGCACCCCCGGCTGCGCGCACGGCTCGCGGCTCTCTCCCGCGCGACGGGCGCCGAAATACTGGTGAACGTGGACGCGCGGCGCTCGGACAAGCCCGGCATCTTCAAAAGCTCGGTGCTGGCGGGCCCGGACGGGCTGACCGGGGAGCGCTACGACAAGATGCGGCTGGTGCCGTTCGGCGAGTACGTGCCCGCGCGCTGGGTGCTCGGCTGGGTGACCTCGGTGGGCCGGGCCGCCGGCGAGGACAGGCGGCGCGGTACGGAGCCGGTGCTGATGCGGGCCGACGGGGTCCGGTTCGGGCCGCTGGTGTGCTTCGAGACCGCCTTCCCCGACATGAGCCGCCACCTGGCGGGCGAGGGCGCCCGCGTCCTGGTGGCGCAGTCGTCCACCTCGTCGTTCCAGAACAGTTGGGCGCCCCAGCAGCACGCCTCGCTCGCCGCGCTGCGCGCCGCCGAGACCTGGCGGCCCATGGTGCACGCCACCCTCACCGGGGTGAGCGCGGTGCACGGTCCGCGCGGCGAGGCCGTCGGCGAGCGGCTGGGCACGGACCGCTCCGCCGCGGCGTCCTACTCGGTGCCGATGGCCACGGGCACGAGCCCGTATGTGCGCCTGGGCGACTGGGTCATCTATCTGACGGTGACCTCGCTGCTGGTCTACGGCGCAGCCGAGGCCCTGCGCGCGCTGCGCGAGGGGCGCCGGGGCGCGGTCACCTCCCCTGCGCCAGCGCGTCAGTGACGACCCGTTCGCACAGCTCGTGGGTGCGCAGCGCGTCCTCGGCCGAGAGCGGCTCGCCCGCGCGCACGGCGTCGAGGAAGGCCAGCACGGCCTGCTCGATGCCGCGCTGCCTGGCCACGGGCACCCAGTCGCCGCGCCGCCGGACGCTGGGCTGGCCCTTGTGGTCGACGATCTCGGCGAGGTTGCGGACCTCGCGCTTGGTGTCCTGGCCCGAGACCTCCAGGATCTCCTCGGCCGAGCCGGAGAGCCGGTTCATGGCCCCGATGGCGGTGAAGCCGTCGCCGGAGAGCTGGAGGACGACGTGGTGCAGCAGCCCGTCGCGGACGCGCGCCCGCACGTCGATGTGGTCGGGAGTGCCGGGGGCGAGGAAGCGGAGGGTGTCGACGACGTGGATGAAGTCGTCGAGCACCATGCGGCGCGGGTCCTCGGGGAGGCCGACGCGGTGCTTCTGGAGGATGATCAGGTCGCGGGGGTGTTCCAGGCACTGCGCGTAGCCGGGCGCGTAGCGGCGGTTGAAGCCGACGGCGAGGCCGACGCCGCGCCGCTGCGCGAGGCGCACCAGGCGCTCGGACTCGGCGAGTTCGTAGCTGAGCGGCTTGTCGACGTAGGTGGGCACGCCCGCTTCCAGCAGCTGTCCGACGAGCGTGGCGTGGGCGCTCGTGGCAGCGTGCACGAAGGCGGCATCGGGCCTGGTAGCGAGGAACGGTCCGAGTCCGGTGTGCCGCCGCTCGTCGGGGACGCGGTAGGCCGAGCCGAGCCGCTGGAGGGTGACGGGGTCGCGGGTGACCAGGTGCGGTTCCAGTCCCGGCCGTGCGGTGAGCACCGGCAGGTACGCCTTCTCCGCGATGTCTCCGAGACCGATCACGCCGATCTTCACGTGGGCTCCTCATCAGGTCGGGGTGGTCTCCGTACGGCCGCTGCGGCCCCCGGCCCCGGCAGGATACGGGTGACCCGGCGGGCTCCAGTCGGCGATGCCGTCGAGGGCGCGCAGGTCGCAGGGAGCGGACGGTGTCGCCGAGGCCGATCAGATCGAGGGCGCGCAGGGCGTTCGGGGTGATGCCGAGGCCCGCGCCGACGGCTTCGATGCGCGGGGCGCGCTCCAGGACGGTCACCGGCCAGCCGTCGCAGTGGAGCGCCGCCGCGGCGGTGAGGCCGCCGACTCCGGCGCCGATGACGAGGGCGCGGGGCGGGCGGGGTGCGCGGGGTGTGCCGGGCGGGCGGGGTGCGCGGGGTGTGCCGGGCGCTGGCATGGCGGCTCCTCTGGCTCCTTGTGCGGGCGTCCTGGGGCGAGCGCGGTGGCTCGGTCCGTGGCGGGCCAGGGGGCGGGCCGGGAAAGTCTCTCGCCTCGGGGCCGGGCCAGGGACATGATGACGGGCATGACGACAGAGACCGGGACGGCCCCCGAACGCAGCGTCCCCGAAGGGACGCTCTCCGAGCGCGCCATGCTGGAGGGCTGGCTCGACTTCCACCGCGGCACGCTCCTCCGCAAGTGCGCCGGGCTGGACGACGAGGAACTGCGGCGGGCCTCGGTGCCCCCGTCGGAACTGACCCTGCTGGGGCTCGTACGCCATCTGACCGACGTCGAACGCCACTGGTTCCGCCGGGTGTTCGCCGGAGAGGACATACCGACCCTCTACTACACCGACGAGGACCCGGACGCCGACTTCCGCGTCGACGGCCCCGGAACGGCCGAGGAGACTTTCGCCGCCTGGCACCGGGAGGTGGCACTCGGCCGCGCCCGCGCGGAGGGGCACGCGCTGGGCGCCCTCGGCCGTCCCGCGCACGGCGGGCCAGGGCCCAGCCTGCGCTGGATCTACACGCACATGATCGAGGAGTACGCGCGCCACAACGGTCACGCCGACCTGCTGCGCGAGCGTGTGGACGGGACGACCGGCTTCTGACCGGCGGCCGACCCGATGCTGAGCGGCTGCTGACCGGCTCTGAGCGGCACGGCAGCTTCGCGCCTCGCCCGTCACCCTCGTGGGGGCTGGTCACCGGCCGTGCTGACGTGCAGAGTTGCCGGAGTGCCACGATTGACTACAGCAATGGTGCTGGTCGGAGCCGCCCTCACGGCCGCCTCGGGCTGCGTCACCGTATCCGGTGAGCCGGGCGCCTCCCACGGCGCGTCCCCGTCGACTCCCTCCCCCGCCTCGGGCCCTCCGCCCAAGGCGGGGACGGACAGCGAGCGGGCGGAGAAGCAGGTCGTCCGCTCCCCCGCGCAGGAGGCCCTCTCCGGGCTCCCCGAGAAGAAGCCGGGCTCCGGCCGCGCGTCGTCCTCCGGGGGCGGCGGCGAGGAACGCGTGACCGGCACCGAAGCGCGTCCCGCGCCCCGGCCGCGCAAGCCCGCGCGGCAGGAGGCCCCCCGTCCCAGGGAACGGACGCCCGTCCCCGAGCCGCCCCGCATCGATCTGCCCGGCGCCTCCCTTCCCGACCACGGCAGGCCGGGCCGTCCGCCGTCCCGCGCCGAGCTGTGCAGGCTCGGGGAGCGGCTCGGCCACTGGGAGACGGGCGGCCGGCCCCGCGTGTGCCGCGAGCCGTACGGTGACTGATCCGCACCCACCCGCCCGACGGGTGACCCGCGAGGTGGCTGGCCCGCGAGGTGGCTGGCCCGCACAGCGGCTCATGTCCAGCGGCTCCCGCCCGGCGGCTACGAGCGGCTGCTGCCCCCTAGCTGGAGGCACAGCCGCTCGATACCGGCCCTGATCCCCGCCGCGTACTCGTCGTCGGCCAGCACGCCCGCGGCCCCGCGCGCCCTGGCCAGCTCCCTCAGCGCCGCACTCTCGTCACCGAGCTTGACGTGGTCCGCCGCGAGGTTGAGATAGAGCGACGGGTAGAAGGAACGCACCGCCCGGGTGTGCTCCCCCCACTTCGCCTCCTCCCGCGCGATGGCGTCCGCCGCCTCCAAGGCCCGCAGGTCCCACTCCAGCTCCGCCACGGGATCGTCCTGGGTGTCCGCCATGTAGTGCGCGATGGTGCAGCGGTGGAAGAGATCGCCCTCCTCGCCCGTCTCCTCCCAGAGCAGGCCGAAGCGCTTGCGTGCCTCTTCGCGGTCCCCTCCTCTGTGGAGGATGATCGCCTGCCCGATTCTCACCATCGTCGCGTCCGGGTCCGGGTCCGGGTACGCCTCCTGCTGCGGCTCCGCCACGGGACTCCTCCTGCCGTCCTGGTCGTCCGGCCCGCACATGCGCCGTCTCCTGTGCCCTGATGTGTGGCCTCTTGTCCTCCGACGCTAGCCGCCGCCACTGACAATCCGGTTCAGGCGCTCGCACCCCACCCCCGTCCGCACGCGTGCGACCCCCGGCCGGGTGTGCCCCGGGCGGGACGACCGGGCGGGAGGACCGGGCGGGAGGACCGGGCGGGAGGACCGGGCGGGAGGACCGGGCGGGACGACGGGGCAGTCACGCTCAGCCCAGGTCGGGGATGCGCCAGTCGATCGGGGTGTGGCCCTGGGCGGCGATGGCCTCGTCGATCTGGGTGAAGGGGCGCGAGCCGAAGAACTTCTTCGCCGACAGCGGGGAGGGGTGGGCGCCCTGCACCACGGCGTGCCGCTCGGTGTCGATGAGGGGCAGCTTCTTCTTCGCGTAGTTCCCCCACAGCACGAACACCGCGGGGTCGGGCCGGGAGGCCACGGCGCGGATCACCGCGTCCGTGAACTTCTCCCAGCCCTTGCCCTTGTGCGAGTTGGCCTCTCCGGCCCGCACCGTCAGCACCGCGTTCAGCAGCAGCACGCCCTGCCGAGCCCAGGGCATCAGATAGCCGTTGTCGGGCACGGGGTGGCCCAGTTCGTCCCGCATCTCCTTGTAGATGTTGCGCAGGGACGGGGGCGTCTTCACCCCCGGGCGGACGGAGAAGCACAGGCCGTGGCCCTGCCCCTCGCCGTGATACGGGTCCTGGCCGAGGATCAGCACCTTCACCTGCTCGTACGGCGTGGCGTCGAGCGCGGCGAAGACCTCCTCGCGGGGCGGATAGACGGGACCGCGCGCCCGCTCCTCCTCGACGAACTCGGTGAGTTCCTTGAAGTACGGCTTCTCGGTCTCCTCGCCGAGGACGCCCTGCCAGGACTCGGGCAGCATGCCCTGCGCGCCGTTCACTCGTCAGACCTCCGGTGTGCGTTCGTTCGCTCGTCGTTCCGCTCAGAACGTACCGTCGGCCACTGACAACGGGCCACGCGCGGCCCTGTCAGAGCGCTCGGTTCCCGCCGTTCCTCACCGCACCGGGCTCCTCACCGCGACCGCACCGGGTTCCTCACAGCGACCGCGCCGCCGTGCCTCACCAGCTCGACTTCTTGTGCAGCTCCCACACGCGCGGCAGCGCGGAGGGGTCGAGCAGCCACTCGACTCCGGCCATGTCCTTGAGCGAGGCGATGTAGAGCCTGCCCTGCCACAGCGGGATCAGCCTGGCGTCCTTGGCGATGATCTTCTGGGCACGGGTGAAGGAACGGCTCGCCACGGCGCGGTCGCTCTCCTTGCGGGAGCGCGGCAGCAGGTCGTCGGTGATGGCGGAGGTCTCGTACGGTGTGCTCACGGCGTTGTTCTGGCCCACGAACGGCGCGATGTAGTTGTCGGCGTCCGGGAAGTCGGGGAACCAGCCGCGTCCGAAGACCGGGTACTCGCCCTTGGCGTAGCCCTTCTGGAAGGAGTTCCACGGGCGGCCCTTGACGGTGATCGAGAAGAGCCCCGACTCCTCCAGTTGCCGCTTCAGCTCGGTGAATTCGCGCTCGGTCGCCGAGCCGTAGCGGTCGGTGGTGTACCAGAGGGTGAGCGGGACCTTCTTGCTGATGCCCGCCTGGGCGAGGATCTCCTTCGCCTTCTGCTTGCTGGGCTCCCCGTAGGCGTCGTAGTAGGCGCTGGTGTGCCCGGTGATACCGCCCGGGACCATGGAGTAGAGCGGGTCGGCCGTGCGCTCGTAGACGTTGCGCACCAGCGCCTTGCGGTCGATGAGCTGAGCGACGGCCTTGCGGACCGCCGGGTTGCCCGCTGTGGAGTCCTTGGGGTTGAAGACGAGGTAGCGGATCTCGGAGCCGAGCATCTCGCTCAGCTCGATGCTGTTGTTGCCGTTCGCCTTCGCTTCCTGGAAGCCGGTGATCTGCTTGGGGGTGAGGCCGCGCAGCGCGAGGTCGATCTTCTTGTCCTTGAGCGCGGCCACCATATTCGAGGAGTCCTGGAAGTAGTCGATGGTGACCGCGTCGTTCTTGATCTCGGCGGGGCCCTCGTAACCGGCGTACTTCTTCAGTACGGCCTTGTCGCCGTCCTTGTAGGACTCCAGCGTGTAGGGGCCGGAGCCGACGAGGTCGTTGCCCTTGCGCAGGCTGTTCGCCGGGTAGCTCTCCGGGTCGACGAGCGAGGTCGCGGGGGTGGCGAGGATGAACGGGAAGGTCGCGTCGGACTTCTTGAGGTGGAAGACGACCGTGCGCTTGTCCGGGGTCTCGACGCGGTCGAGGCTGCCGAGGAGACCGAGCGGGCCGGATTCGGCGTCGATCTGCGCGATGCGGTCGATGGAGTGCTTGACGGCCGTCGAGTCCAGCGCGTTGCCGTTGGAGAACTTCAGCCCGTCCTTGAGCGTGCAGCGGTAGACGCGGCTCGCGGAGTCCGTGAAGCCGCAGCGCTTGGCGGCGTCGGGCTCGGGCGAGGTGCTGGAGTTGGGAAAGTGCAGAAGCGTCTGGAAGACGTTCTTGTACAGCTCCCAGGACCCGTCCCAAGCTGCGGCCGGGTCCAGCACACTCGGTTCACTGGTGGTCCCGACGACCACCGAGTGCTCTTCTTCGCCGTCTTCCCCCGACAGCGCACTGCATCCAGCGATCAGTGACGTGGATATGAACACTGTCGCTGCGTTTTTCAAGGGCCGTTTCCGGTCGAACACCTACGCGCTCCTCAGTCGGCGGGGCCACTACTGCTGATGCGGTTCTTCGGGGGAAGTGCCGTCGGCCGGATGTTGCGTTCGTCTGCGACGGCGAGCGTCCGCACCCCGTCGCCACGCGGACCCGCTGGCCGGAGGCGAGAGAGACACTACCTCAGCGAGCGGACTTGGAGCATGCACAGATCAACTCTTTCCGAGGGTCTTCGAACATCCGTTGTTCGACGCTGAGTTGCAGGTCATCAGCCTGTAGTAGCCCTTGCTGCTGAGCGGTGGTGCGCATGCCCGGCGCGGGCGCGAACGGGCATGGCGGCGTCCGGCCCCCGGGCGTCGCGCGGCGGTCCGCGGAGCGGACCACGGAAGCCCGTCCGCCGACCGGACCGGCCCCGCCCGCCCACCCACTGTCCGCAGGCATGCTCGCGGAGCCGGTCCCGTGACGGGACCGGCTCCGCGAGCGTCGTTCAAAATGCGTCCTCAGTGCGTGGCGCTCACTCCACGCCCGAGTTGAGGAAGAGGCCCCCGTCGATGGTGAGGACCTGACCGGTGATCCAGGCCGCGTCGTCCGAGGCGAGGAAGGCGGCGGCTCCCCCGATGTCCTCGGGCACGCCGAGCCGCCCCATCGGGTAGCGCGCCGCGGCCTCCGCCTCGCGCCCCTCGTACAGCGCGGTGGCGAACTTCGTCTTCACCACGGCGGGCGCGATGGCGTTGACCCGCACGGTGGGCGCGAACTCGTGCGCCAACTGGAGCGTGAGGTTCACCATCGCGGCCTTGCTCATGCCGTAGGCCCCGATGAAGGGCGAGGCGGAGAGCCCGGCGATGGAGGCGATGTTGACGATGGAGCCGCCGTTGTCCTTCTGCCAGGCCGCCCAGGTGCGCTGCGCGAAGCCGAGCGCGGAGACCACGTTGGTCTCGAAGACCTTGCGCGCGACCCCGAGGTCCAGATCGGCGATGGGCCCGAACACCGGGTTCGTGCCCGCGTTGTTGACGAGGTGGTCGACCCGTCCGTACGCGTCCATGACACGCTCGACGGCCACGGCCTGGTGCTCCTCGTCGTGCGCCTTGCCCGCCACGTACATGGCGCGGTCGGGGCCGAGCCGCTCCACGGCCTCCTTGAGGGCTTCCTCGTTGCGCCCGGTGACGCAGACGCGGTCACCGCGGGCGATGAGGGCCTCGGCCACGCCGTAGCCGATGCCGCGGCTGCCTCCCGTGACGAGCGCGACCTTGCCGCTGTCCTTACCGCTGTTGTCGCTCATGAGCCTGTCTCCCTGTCCCTGCTTCCCTGAACCTGAACCCCCTGAGTCCGTACGGTCAGTTGAGCGGGCCGCCGGCCACGTACATGACCTGCCCGGAGACGAAGCCCGCCTCCTCGCCGGTGAAGAAGGCGATGGCGTTGGCGATGTCCTCGGGCCGCCCGACGCGCTGGACGGGGATCTGCGTGGCCGCCGCGGCCTGGAAGTCCTCGAAGCCCATGCCGACGCGCTCGGCGGTCGCGGCGGTCATGTCGGTGACGATGAAGCCGGGGGCGACGGCGTTGGCGGTGATGCCGAACTTGCCCAGCTCCTTGGCGAGGGTCTTGGTGAAGCCCTGCATACCGGCCTTGGCCGCCGCGTAGTTGACCTGGCCGCGGTTGCCGAGCGCCGAGGACGAGGAGAGGTTGACGACCCGGCCCCAGCCCGCGTCGACCATGTGCTTCTGGCAGGCGCGCGACATCAGGAAGGCGCCGCGCAGGTGCACGTTCATGACCGTGTCCCAGTCGGCGTCGCTCATCTTGAACAGCAGGTTGTCGCGGAGGACACCGGCGTTGTTGACGAGGACGGTCGGCGCGCCCAGCTCCTCGACGACGCGCGCGACGGCGGCCTCGACCTGGCCGGAGTCGGAGACGTCGCAGCCGATGGCGACCGCCTTGCCGCCGCTGGAAGTGATCTTGTCGACGGTGTCCTTGCAGGCCGCCTCGTCGAGATCGAGGACGGCGACGGCGCGGCCCTCGGCCGCCAGGCGCACGGCGGTGGCCGCGCCGATACCGCGGGCCGCGCCCGTCACGATCGCCACACGCTGCTCGGTGGTGGACATGCTGGTTCTCTCCTCGCCCTGGATGTGGTGAGCAACCGCTTAGTACCTACGGCTCACGTGACGCTATGAGGCTGGCCACGCTCTGTCAACGGTTGCCAGCGCGGGTGAGATCCAGCGCACCACCCGGATGCGCCACGGCGCCGCTCAGGTGCTGCTCCGGCGGCGCCCCGGCGGCGTCCCGGAACCGCTCAGCGCACCAGCAGCTCCAGCAGCCGCTCGGTCTCCGCCTCGGGGTCGGCCGTCAGCCCCGTGTGCACCGGGCCGGGCTGGACGACCGTGCTGCGGGGGGCCACGAGCCAGCGGAATCGCCTGCCCGCGTCGTCGCCCGCCGCCTGGCCCGCGTCGTCGCCGCCAGCGCAGACGCACTCGACGGCGCGAAGCGCGGCGCGCACCCCCGCGAGGTCGGCGCGCGGGTCGAGGGCGCGCAGCCGGTCCTCGTCCAGATGGGTGCGGGCCGCGACGAAGGAGCGGGCACGGCAGTAGACGACCACCCCCGCGTTGATCAGCTCGCCGCGCTCCACGCGCGGGACGACGCGCAGCAGCGCGTACTCGAAGACCTCGCGCGCCACGGGAGCCGCATCGGGCGCGGAAGGCGCGGTCGCGGTCTCGGCTGCCGTGTCAGGTGTCATGTCGGATGCGGTGTCCCGTGTCGTGCCGTTCACTTGACCTCGCCTGCCTCGCGGTGCGGGGCCAGGCGTCCGGTGAGCCAGCCGGGGGCCTGCGAGGGCCGATCCCGTGTGGGTTCGCCCAGGGTGACGCGTTCGTGGATCGTACGGGCGCGGGCCGCCAGCACCTCGGTGTACGCGCCGCGCACCGCGTCCGTGCTGTCGAACCCCGGCTCCCCCTCCAGCCACTCGTCGGGCACGTCCGCCGCGCACCGCGCGAGCAGGTCCTCCGTGACGAGGGGGGCGAGCCGCTCGGCGGCCGAGGCGAGGTCGGGGCCGAAGGGCGCGAGTGCGTGGTCGGAGGCGTCGTAGGGCTTCGCCGCCGAGGCCGCGGCCGTCGGCCAGTTGTGGTGCCAGATCATGGTGGCGCCGTGGTCGATGAGCCACAGGTCGCCGTGCCAGACGAGCATGTTCGGATTGCGCCAGGAGCGGTCCACGTTGTTGACGAGCGCGTCGAACCAGACGACCTCTCCGGCCTCGCGCGGGCCCACCTCGTAGGCGAGCGAGTCAAAGCCGAGCGCCCCGGGGAGGAAGTCCATGCCCAGGTTGAGGCCGCCGCTCGCCTTCAGCAGCTCCTGGACCTCCTCGTCGGGCTCGGCCTTGCCGATGACCGGGTCGAGCTGCATCCGTACGAGGTCGGGCACGCGCAGCCCCAGCCGCTGGGCGAGCGTGCCGCAGATGACCTCGGCGACCAGCGTCTTGCGGCCCTGGCCCGCGCCGGTGAACTTCATGACGTACGTACCCAGGTCGTCGGCCTCGACGATCCCGGGGAGCGAACCGCCCTCCCGCAAGGGCGTGACATAGCGGGTGGCGGTGACTTCGGGGAGCATCCCGTCAGCCTATACGGCGACGTGACCTCAAGATCCGCGGCTGGCCGCCGGGGCCGTCACCGGCGTCGCTGTGAGCGAGGGCGTTAACCCCCTCCGTACAGGGCATCTGCGTCAATGGATGCCGGCGACCCCGCCATCGTCGTCACCATCGCAGGAAGCGGGTGCAGGTCATGTGGCTGGTACGGCTCGTGCGGCGCATCCCCTCGGCGTTCAGTGGCTCGCTTCGGGCCCGGATGACGGTGCTCTACAGCGGCATGTTCACGATCATCACCCTGGGAGTGCTGATCGTCACGCAACGGCTCCAGCAGCGCGCCGTCAACGACAAGGTGGACAACTTCGTCTCGCCCGGCTCGATCGCCAAGATCCCCTGCCGCTACCGGCCTCAGGAGGCGCCGTGCTCGGTCCATCCGTACCTTCCGAACCCCACCAAGTCCGAGCCATCGGCCCTCGTCGTGAGCGAGAAGAAGCAGCTCCAGGAGGCGCTGGCGGACACCCAGCTCGTCATCAGCCTGATCACCATCGGGTCGCTGGTGCTCCTGGCCATCGTGGTGTGCTGGTGGCTCACCGGACGGCTGCTGCGTCCGCTGCACCGCGTCACCGCTACCGCCCGCCGCCTGTCGCTGTCCACCCTGCATGAACGCATAGCTCTGTCGGGCCCTGAGGACGAACTCAAGGAACTCGCCGACGCCTTCGACGCCATGCTGGACCGGCTGGATCGCGCCGTGGCGAGCCAGCGCCGTTTCGTCGCCAACGCCTCCCACGAGCTGCGCACCCCACTCGCCATCCAGCGGGCGGCGATCGAGATCGGCCTGAACGATCCGACGCCGGAGCGGGTGACCCGGATCCGCGAGGAACTCCTCCGCGCCACCAAGCGTTTCGAGCGGCTCATCGAGGGCCTTCTCGTACTCGCTCAGGGAGAGCAGGAGCTCACCTCCCGGGATCCGGTGGATCTCGCCACCGCGGTCGACCAGGTCATAGCCGAACAGCTTCCCCTGGCCGAGCGCCGCAACATCAGTCTCACGGCCGCCGCTCTTCCCGTCGTCGTCCCGGGTGACGAAGTGCTGCTCACCCGTCTCGTCGCCAACCTGGTGCAGAACGCGATCCGGCACAACATCGACGGCGGGCACGTTCTGATCGACCTGTCCCCCGACAGCGGTCTCGTGGTCTACAACACCGGCCCGCATGTTCCGGACGAGCAGGTCGACGAGTTGTTCATGCCGTTCCGGCGGCTGCGCGCGGACCGGACCGGTTCGTCCGAGGGCGCGGGCCTAGGGCTCTCCATCGTCGCCGCCATCGCCCACGCCCACGGCGGCAGCGTGCACGCGACGGCCAACCTTGAGGGCGGGCTCTCGGTCCGCGTGGCCCTCCCGGTACACGCCCCGGTGCTGTCCGCCTGATCCGCGGGCCGCCGGGAGCGAGCCACTGGCACCGGGCCGCCGGGACCGTCAGGTGGCCGGCACCTCCGGGCCGGGCCCGGCCCGGGGCCCCGCTCACGTCCCGGATTCCGCGCTCCTCGACTCCATCCAGGCGGCGATCGCCTCCCATGTCCGGCTCAGCATGTCGGGAAGCATGAGGTCGGTGTGCCGGCAGGGCAGGCCGACCGCTGACACCGAGCCGCGAACGTGGGGTTCCCAACGCCATAGTTGCGAGTCGCGCGGTTCGCTGTCCTCCGCGCCCTCGGTACTCTCGGCGCCCTCGGCGACGATGACCAGCATGTCGCCGTGGAAGACACCGGCCTCGTGGCGCTTTCGCAGCGTGGTGTTGTTGCGGAAGATCTTCATGATGAGGAGCAGTTCCTCCTCGGTGATTCCGTCGATGATGTCGCCGATCTCCCCTCGGACCCGCGCCGCGTCCTCCCGCAACCGCGTCTCGGGATCGCGTTCGGCCCCCTCGGGCCCCACGTCCTCGGGAGGCCGGACGGCCTCGTCTCCCCTGTGCTGGTCCGGGTAGGTGTCCATGACGACGAGCGCGGCGACGGTCTCGCCCGCCTGCTGGAGGCGAACGGCCACCTCGTGGACGGGAATACCGCCGAACGAGAACCCCACGAGGTGGTAGGGGCCGTGCGGCTGGATGGTCCGGATCTGTTCGACGTAGTCCGACGCCATGTCGTCG
The DNA here is from genome assembly GCF_053611545.1 of Streptomyces sp. NPDC054796. Lineage (NCBI taxonomy): Bacteria > Bacillati > Actinomycetota > Actinomycetes > Kitasatosporales > Streptomycetaceae > Streptomyces > Streptomyces sp. NPDC054796. Next base: position 121,627 of record NZ_JBSHAO010000022.1, read on the forward strand.
ATGCTGCTCGGCAGTGTGCCGCTGCCGTCCATTCCGGCGGCCTGTAGCCCGTACAGCGGAATGCCGTCGGGTACGTAGCGTGCCAGCGGCCGGTAGCACCAGCTCAGACCGGAGGCGGGGTGGACGAAGAAGAACGGCGGCCGGTCTCCCTCGGCCCGGATGGGCAGGACCCTGCCGAGCGAGTCGCTCATCGACGCCAGGTTGAGCTGGCGGACGATGCCGGTGACGGTCGGCGCGGCGAACACGTTCCGCACCGTGGTCGAGATGCCCTGCTCCCGCAACCGCGTGACGAGGGTCACCGCCAGCAGGGAGTGGCCGCCGAGCCGGAAGAAGTCGTCGGCGAAGCCGACCTCGTCGACCCCGAGGACGTCGGCGAACACGTCGCTGACGACGTACTCCAGGCTCGTGGCGAGGTTCCTCTTCTCGTCCGCGCCGGTCGCTCCCGCGGTGTAGTCGGGGGCGGGCAGCGCTTTGCGGTCGAGTTTGCCGTTGGCGGTCAGCGGCAGTTCCGGCAGTGTGACGCACGCGGCCGGCACCATGTGCTCCGGCAACCGCTGGCCGACGAACTCCCGCAGGCCATCCGGCTCATCGCCGTCGACGGACACCACGTAGGCGACCAGGCGCTTGTCACCGGGGGTGTCCTCACGCGCGATGACCGCGGCCTGCGCCACCTCCGGGTGCGCGGACAGGACGGCTCCGATCTCACCGGGCTCGATGCGGAACCCACGGATCTTGATCTGCTCGTCCGCCCGGCCCACGAAGACCAACTGCCCATCCGCACGCCACCTGGCCACATCCCCGGTGCGGTACATCCGCTCGCCACCGGCCCCGTACGGGCAGGCGACGAACCGCTCACCCGTCTGCGACGGACGACCGAGGTAGCCGCGGGCCAGACCGGCGCCCGCGACGTACAGCTCGCCCGTGACGCCGACCGGCACCGGCTGGAGTGTCTCGTCCAGTACGAAGAAGCGGGTGTTGGCGATCGGCGTACCGATCGGCACCACCCCGCCGCCGACCGTCTTCGGCGTGAGTTCGGCCGTGGCAACACCGATCGTGGTCTCCGTCGGACCGTAGTGGTTGAACACCCGCCGGCCGCCGGCCGCGGCCGTCTCCACCAGCTCCTGAACCCAGCCGGGCGACCCGGCCTCGCCACCCAGCACGAGGGAACGTGCAGGCAGCAACGCCTCCACACCGGCCGCGGCCGTCAACGCCCGCAGATGCGACGGCACCGCCTTCAACGCGTCGATGTTCTGCTCGGTCACATACCTGGCAACCGCCTCCGGATCAGTCACCGACTCCTCATCCAGCACATGCAACTCACCACCCGTCGCCAGACTGGTGAACACCACCGTGTTGCCCAGGTCCGTCACCTGGGCCTGCAACAGCGCATACCGCGCCCCGGCCGCGGTCCAGCCGAGTCGCCCGGAGACCGACGCCACGTAGTTGGCCAGCGATCCGTGCGTGACCGCCACTCCCTTCGGCGTCCCCGTCGAACCGGAGGTGTAGATCACATACGCCAGTCCCGCCCGGTCCACCGCCATCTCGTCGGGCTCATCAGGCGAAGCGCCCGCGTAGCTCTCGAGCTGGGCGACGGTCGCGGGGTCGTCGAGGGCGATCGTCCGAACCCGGTCGGGCGAACATTCAGTCAGGGCCTCCTGGGTGCCAATGAGCAGCTGCGCGCGGCTGTCAGCCAGCAGATACGCCACCCGCTCGGCCGGCAACGCGCCATCGACCGGCACATACGCCGCCCCCGCCTTCCACACCGCCAGGATCGCCGTGATCATCCCCGCACCACGCGGCAGACACAGCCCCACCACCGACTCACGGCCCACACCCGCAGCACGCAGACAGCACGCCAGTCGGTTGGCCGCCGCGTCCAGTTCGCCGTATGTCAGACGCTCCCCGTCGGCGACCACGGCCACCGCATCCGGGACGGCACCCACCTGCCGCTCGAACAGGTCCACCACCGACGAACCTGCCACATCCGACGCGGTGTCGTTCCACTCCACCAGCATCCGGTCCCGCTCTCCGGGATCCAGCACGTCCACCGCTGACACAGCCACATCGGGGGAGGCCGCCACCTGCTCCAGCACCCGGCCGAACCACTCGGCCATACGTCCCGCCGCAGGCGCGTCGAACAGATCCGCCGCCACCGTCACCGAGCCGTGCAAGCCGGCGGGTCGGCCGTTGCCGTCGAGTACCTCGATGAATCCGAAGTTCAGGTCGAACTTGGCCGAGGACGGTGTCGCTTCGCCGGACGCCCCTATGCCCGCGCCGCCACCCATGCCCGGCGTCTCCTGCGAGGCATCGTCGCTGGTCTGCATCGACAACAAGACCTGCGTCAGCGGGTGCCGTGCCATCGACCGCGTCGGCGCCAACTCTTCCACGAGGCGCTCGAACGGCACGTCCTGATGCGCCAACGCCCCCAGACTCGCCTCCCGCACCCGGCCCAGCACCTGCCGGAACTCCGGATCACCGGCGAGGTCGGTACGGATGACCAGCGTGTTGACGAAGAACCCCACCAGATCGTCCAGCGCCTCGTCCGTACGGCCCGCGATCGGCGACCCGATCGGAATGTCGGTGCCGGCACCCAGCCGCGACAGCGTCACCGCCAGCGCCGCCTGCAACACCATGAACGTCGTCACGCCCTCGGCACGGGCGAGGTCCACCAGTGGCTGATGCACCTCAGCCGGTATCCGCACCGGCACCCGGTGTCCCCGGTGGCTTGCCGTTGTCGGCCGCGGCCGGTCGCCCGGAAGCGCCAGCTCCTCCGGAGCGCCGGCCAGCGCCTGCCGCCAGTATCCGACCTGCCGCGACAGCAGGCTGTCCGGATCGGACTCCTCGCCCAGCAACTCGCGCTGCCAGAGGGCGTAGTCGGCGTACTGCACCGGCAGCGGCTCCCAGTCCGGGACCTGGCCGCGCCGCCGCGCCGCATAGGCCGTGGCGACATCCCGGCTCAGCGGCCCCATCGACCATCCGTCACCGGCGATGTGGTGCATGACGACCATCAGGAGCTGCTCGTCCGGCCCGGCGTGGAACAGCCACGCCCGGATCGGCAGCTCGCTCGACAGATCGAACGCGTACTGCGACGCCTCCCGCACGGCATCCGCCATCCCGTCCCGTTCGAGCTGGCGGACCTGGAGCTCCCAGTCCAGGTCGTGCGGGTCGAGGATCTGCTGGTACGGCTTGCCGTCCTGGGCGGGGAACACCGTACGCAGCGACTCGTGCCGCTCGATCACATCCCGCAGCGCCTGCGTCAGCGACGCGGCGTCCACGTCACCGGGCAGACGGATCGGCGTCGGGATGTTGTACGTCGGGCTCGGGCCTTCGAGCTGGGCCAGGAACCAGAGCCGCTGCTGGGCGAACGACAACGGCACCCGCTCCGGACGTACCCGCGCCCGCAGCGGGGTACGGGCCTGCCCCGTGTCCTCCGTCAGCAGGGCCGCCAGTCCGGCCACGGTCGGGGCCTCGAACAACGCCCGGACCCTGACCTCCACGCCCAGCACCGCGCGGATCCGCGAGATCAGCCGGACGGCGAGGAGGGAGTGGCCGCCGAGCTGGAAGAAGTTGTCGTCGGCCCTGACCGACTCCACGCCGAGGATGTCGGCGAAGGCCGCGCACAGGATCTCCTCCTGGACCGTCGCCGGTGCGCGCCCAGTGCCGGTGGTGTACTTCGGCGCCGGGAGGGCCTTGCGGTCCAGCTTGCCGTTGACCGTCAGTGGCAGCTGCGGGAGCGTGACGAACGCGGCCGGGACCATGTACTCCGGCAGCCGCCCGGCCACGAGGGCCCGCAGGGAGTCACTGTCGAGATCGCCGGTGCCGACGTCGGCGTCGGCGCCGGTGTTGGTGCCGGTGCCGGTGGGGACGACGTAAGCGACGAGCCGCGTCTCTCCGGGGGTGTCCTCGCGGACGACGACGGCGGCCTGTGCGACATGGGCGTGTGCCGACAGCACCGCTTCGATCTCGCCCGGTTCGATGCGGAACCCGCGGATCTTCACCTGCTCGTCGGCGCGCCCGACGAAGAGCAGTTCGCCGTCCGGGGTCCACTTGACCAGGTCCCCGGTGCGGTACATCCGCTCGCCACCGGCCCCGTACGGGCAGGCAACGAAGCGCTCGCTGGTCAGCCGCGGGCGGCCCACGTAGCCGCGCGCCAACCCGGCACCGGCGATATACAGCTCACCGGCCACGCCGACCGGCACCGGCTGAAGTCCGGTGTCGAGCACGTACAGGCGGGTGTTGGGGATCGGGCGGCCGAACGGCACCGCACCCGGACGGCCGGCGTCCACGGTCCCGGCCGCCGCGATGACCGTCCCCTCGGTCGGACCGTAGGCATTGACCAGTTCACGCCCCTGCGACCAGGTGCGTGCCACCGTCCCGCTGACCGCTTCCCCGCCCACCAGCAGCGTGCCGACCTGGGCGAGATTCTGCGGATCCAGCACCTCCAGGAGCGGCGGCGCCATGAGACCCGTCCGGACACCCTCCAGCTCCGCAAGCCGCTGCGGCTCTTGACGCTGCTCCTCGCTGGCGATCCACAACGTGGCACCCGAGGACAGCGCCACCACCACGTCCAGTACGGAGGCGTCGAAGCTGAACGAGGCGAACTGCAACACCCCCACACCCGGCCTCGCGCCCATCACCGGAACGAACGCGGACATCAAGTTCGCCATCGAGCCGTGCGAGATGCCCACGCCCTTCGGCATGCCCGTCGAGCCCGATGTGAAGATCACATACGCCAGCGAGGCCGGGGCGATAGCCACCAGCGGTGCCGCACCGGAAGAGCCAGCCGACTCCTCCAACTCCTCCACACCAACAACGACCCCCACCCCGGCGTCGGCGAGCATGAACTCCACCCGCTCGGGCGGCAGCGCCGCGTCGACCGGCAGATACGCCGCCCCGGCCTTCCACACCCCAAGAATCCCCACCACCATCTGCGGACCGCGCGGCAGCCGCAGCCCCACCACCGACTCCCCACCCACACCCCGGCCACGAAGCCAATTCGCCAACCGATTCGCCGCCACATCCAACTCGCCGTACGACAGCCCCACACCCTCAAACACCACCGCAGCCGAATCGGGAGACTCGGCCACCCGCTCCGCAAACAACTCCGGCACCGTCACGGAGTCCACCAGCACAGCCGTGTCATTCCACTGCCGCACCACCACATCGCGCTCCCGCGAACCGACCACGTCCACCTGACGCAGCCGCAGCCCGGGGAACGCGGTCACGGACTCCAGTACGCGGCCGAACCACACCGCCATCCGCTGGGCGGTCTCCGCCTCGAACACATCCGCGGACGCCACCAGCGCACCCCGCAGCCCCGCCGGACGCCCCTCCTCGTCAACCACCTCCGACAACGACATCTCAAGGTCGAACTTCGACACCGCCGTCGAGCTGTCCAGCCGCACACCCTCAGCATCCGCGTCGACCAGCCCCAGCGCGGCGCGCTCGACGTTCTGCACCGTCAGCATCACCTGGAACAGCGGGTGCCGCGCCAACGACCGCTCCGGCGCCAGCTCCTCCACCAGCCGCTCGAACGGCACGTCCTGATGCGCCAACGCCCCCAGACTCGCATCCCGGACCCGGCCCAGCACCTGCCGGAACTCCGGATCACCGGACAGATCCGTGCGGATGACCAGCGTGTTGACGAAGAACCCAACCAGGTCGTCCAGTGCCTCATCGGTCCGTCCCGCGATCGGCGCCCCGATCGGGATGTCCGTACCCGCTCCGAGTCGGGACAGCGTCACGGCCAGGGCCGCCTGCGCCACCATGAACACCGTCGCGCCCTCGGCGCGGGCAAGACCGATCAGCCGCTCGTGCACCGCCGCCGGCACTCGAACCCGTACCGCGTGACCGACCCGACCGGTCACCGCAGGGCGGGGCCGGTCCACCGGCAGCACCAACTCCTCCGGAACACCGGCCAGCGCCTGCCGCCAGTAATCCACCTGCTGCGACAGCAGACTCTCCGGATCCGACGCCTCACCCAGCAGCTCCCGCTGCCACACCGCGTAATCCGCGTACTGCACCGGCAACGCCTCGAACACCGGAGCCTCACCACGTCGCCGCGCCGCATACGCCCGAGAGACATCCTCGGTCAGGGGACCGCGCGACCAGCCGTCGGAAGCGATGTGGTGCACGACCACGAGCAGCACGTGCTCATCCGGCCCTGCCTGGAACAACCACGCCTTGATAGGCAGCTCCGTCGACAGGTCGAACGTGTACCGCGACCCCTCGGCCACCGCCTCCGCAACACGCTCGGGGGCAACCTGCGACACCTCCAGCTCCCACGAGAGCTCGTCCGGGTGGAGGATCCGCTGGTAGGACTCGCCGTCCACGGCCGGGAACATCGTCCGGAGCGATTCGTGCCGCACGATCACGTCCCGCAACGCCGACCCCAACGCGTCGACGTTCACCTCACGCATACGGATCGGAATGGGGATGTTGTAGGTGGGGCTGGGGCCCTCCAACTGGGCCAGGAACCACAACCGCCGCTGCGCGAACGACAACGGCACCCGCTCCGGACGCACCCCCGCCCGCAACGGCGGACGAGCCCGCCCTGCGCGGTCGGCCAGCTCGCCCGCCAACGCAGCAACCGTCGGGGCCTCGAACAGAGCCCGGACCTCGACCTCCACCCCCAGCACAACCCGGATCCGCGACACCAGCCGCACCGCCAACAGCGAATGCCCGCCCAGATCGAAGAAGCTGTCGTCGACGCCGACGGACTCCAGGCCCAGAATCTCGGCAAACGCCCCACACAACGCCACCTCCACCGACGTCGCCGGGGCGCGCCCCGTGCCGGTGGCGTACTCGGGCGCGGGCAGTGCCTTGCGGTCGAGCTTACCGCTGACCGTCAACGGCAACTCCGGCAACGAGACAACCGCCGCCGGGACCATGTGGTCGGGCAACCGCGCCCCGACGAACTCCCGCAGACCGTCCGGCTCACTCCCATCCGGCGCGACGACGTAGGCGACCAGGCGCTTCTCCCCGGGGGTGTCCTCGCGGGCGACGACTGCCGCCTGGAGCACGTCCGGGTGGGTCAGCAGGGCAGCTTCGATCTCCCCGGGCTCGATACGGAACCCACGGATCTTCACCTGCTCATCAGCCCGGCCCGCGAACACCAACTGCCCATCGCACGTCCACTTCACCAGGTCCCCGGTGCGATACATCCGCTCACCGGCGCCGAAGGGGGAGGCCACGAAGCGTTCGCCCGTCAGCCCTGGACGGCCCACATACCCTCGCGCCAGTCCCGCACCGGCGACATACAGCTCACCGGTCACCCCCACCGGCACCGGCTGAAGGGCATCGTCAAGCACATACATACGAGTGTTGGCGATCGGGGTACCGACCGGCACCACACCACCAGCCACCAACTCCGGAGTCAGCTCGACGGTGGCGACGCCGATGGTCGTCTCCGTCGGCCCGTAGTGGTTGAACACCCGCCGACCCCCACCAGCAGCCGCCTCCACCAGCTCCCGCACCCAGTCGGCCGATGCCGCCTCGCCACCCAGCACGAGAGAGCGCCCCGGCAGCAGAGGCTCGATACCCGCCACGGATGTCAACGCCCGCAGATGCGACGGCACCACCTTCAACGCGTCGATGTTCTGCTCGGTCACATACCTGGCAACCGCCTCCGGGTCGGTCACCGACTCCTCATCCAGCACATGCAACTCACCGCCAGTGGCCAGGCTGGTGAACACCGTCGTGTTGCCCAGATCCGTCACCTGCGCCTGCAACAGCGCATACCGCGCCCCCGGAACCGTCCACCCCAACCGCTCAGACACCGAACACACGTAATTCGCCAACGCCCCGTGCGTGACCGCCACACCCTTCGGCACCCCCGTCGAACCCGACGTATAGATCACATACGCCAACCCCGCCGACTCCACCGCCACCTCCACCTCAGGTGACGCATCCGCGTACCCCTCCAGCAGCATGACCGTCGCCGGATCGTCCACCGCGATCATCCGCACCCGACCCACCGGCAGATCATCCAACGTATCCCGCGAACCCAGCACCACCCGCGCACAACTGTCACCCAGCAGATACGCCACCCGCTCCGTCGACAACGCACCATCCAACGGCACATACGCCGCCCCCGCCTTCCACACCGCCAACATCGCCGTGACCATCTCCACACCCCGCGGCAGACACAAACCCACCACCGACTCACGCCCCACACCCACATCACGCAGATAACACGCCAACCGACCAGCAGCCGCCCCCAACTCCCCAAACGTCAACGACCCACCACCAGCAACCACCGCCACCCCACCCGGATCCACCACCACCCGCCGCTCAAACAACTCCACCACCGACGAACCGCCCACCACCGACGCCGTGTCGTTCCACCCCACCAACACCCGATCCCGCTCACCGGCATCCAGCACATCCACCCCAGACAACCGCACCCCCGGAGTCTCGGTCACCGTCGTGAGCACCTGCACGAGCCAGTCGGCCATCCGCCCGGCCGTCGGCTCGTCGAACAGGTCCGCCGCGACCGTCACCGCCCCCCGCAGACCCGCCGGCCTGCCCTCGGTGTCAAACACCTCTCCCAGGGACACCCACAGGTCGAACTTCACCAACGCGGCCGTGTCGGCCGACCCCAGACCTGTGCCGCTGCCGGTGCGGACGCCGGGCATGTCCAGTGACGCGTTGCCGCTGGTCTGCATGGTCAGCACGACCTGCGCCAACGGATGCCGCGCCATGGAGCGGGACGGCGCCAGCTCCTCCACCAGCCGCTCGAACGGCACATCCTGATGCGCGAACGCCCCCAGACTCGCCTCCCGCACCCGGCTCAGCACCTGCCGGAACTCCGGATCACCCGACAGATCCGTACGGATCACCAACGTGTTCAGGAAGAACCCGACCAGATCATTGAGCGCATCATCCGTACGACCCGCGATCGGCGACCCGATCGGAATATCGCTACCAGCCCCCAGCCGCGACACCGTCACCGCCAATGCCGCCTGCAACACCATGAACGTCGTCACACCCTCGGCACGGGCGAGGTTCACCAGCCGCTGGTGTGCCTCGGCGGGAATGCGCAGCGGCGCCCGGTAACCGACGTGGCTGGCGACAGCCGGTCGCGGGTGGTCGGTCGGCAGCGTCAGTTCCTCCGGCGCACCGGCGAGCGTCCGCCGCCAGAACTCCACCTGCCGCGACAGCAGACTGTCCGGATCCGTGTCGTCGCCCAGCAACTCCCGCTGCCACAACGCGTAATCCGCGTACTGCACCGGCAACGCCTCGAACACCGGAACCTCACCACGCAACCGCGCCGCATACGCCGCCGACAGATCCCGGCTCAACGGCCCCATCGACCACCCGTCACCAGCAATATGGTGCAACAGCACCAAAAGCACCTGCTCATCCACTCCGGCCTGGAACAACCACACCCGGATCGGCAGCTCAGACGACAGGTCGAACGTGTACCGCGACGCCCGGCTGATGGCTTCGCCCAGCTCTTCGGGTTCCACCTGAGCGACTTCAAGGTCCCATTCGAGTCTGTCCGGGTCGAGAATCTGCTGGTAGGGCTCGCCGTCCACGGCGGGGAACACCGTCCGCAGCGACTCGTGCCGCGTGATCACGTCCCGCAGCGCCGCACCCAACGCGTCGACGTCGACGCCGCTCACACGGATCGGTGTAGGGATGTTGTAGGTGGGGCTGGGGCCCTCCAACTGGGCCAGGAACCACAGCCGCCGCTGCGCGAACGACAACGGCACCCGCTCAGGACGCACCCCCGCCCGCAACGGCAGCCGGGCCCGGTCCGCCTCTGGACCGGCGAGGCGCGCGGCCACCTCCGCTACCGTCGGGGCCTCGAACAGCGACCGCAGCGGCAGCTCAGCTCCGAGGACGGAGCGGATTCGCGCCGTCAGCCGGACCGCGAGCAGCGAGTGCCCGCCCAGGGCGAAGAAGCTGTCGTCCACCCCGACCGACTCCACGCCCAGGACCTCCGCGAACACCGCACACAGGATCTCCTCCTCCGGCGTCGCCGGGCCCCGGCCTGCTCCGGTGGCGTACTCCGGTGCGGGGAGCGCCTTGCGGTCGAGCTTGCCGTTCGCCGTCAGCGGGAACTCCGCCAGCTCCACCAATGCGGTCGGCACCATGTACACCGGCAACCGCGAGGCGACGTAGGCATGCAGGGCCTCGGCGTCGAGACCGGCTGTTTCTCCGACGACGTAGGCGACGAGCCGCCTGTCGGCCGGTATGTGTGCGCGGGCGATCACCACGGCCTGCCGGACATCGGCATGGGTGAGCAGCGCGGCCTCGATCTCGCCGGGCTCGATGCGGAACCCGCGGATCTTCACCTGATCGTCGGCACGTCCGGCGAAGCACAGCTCCCCGTCCGGGCGCCACTTCACCAGGTCCCCGGTCCGGTACATCCGCTCCCCGGCACCCGTCGCGAAGGGGCAGGCCACGAACCGCTCACCCGTCAACCCCGCACGACCCACATAGCCGCGCGCCACGCCCGCACCGGCCACGTACAACTCGCCGGTGACGCCCACGGGTACGGGCTGGAGGGTGTCGTCCAGCACATACAGACGGGTGTTGGCGAGTGGTGTGCCGATCGGCGGCTCGTCGCCAACCGCGAGGGGGGCCGACATCGACGCACACACCGTGCACTCCGTCGGACCGTACGCGTTGAGCATCCGGCGGCCCGGGGCCCACTGCCTGACCAAGCCCGGATCCAGCGCCTCGCCACCCACCACCAGCGTCCGCACGGATGCCAGGTCTTCCGCGCCGAGCGCGCCGAGCGCGGCGGCCGGCAGAGCCACGTCCGTCACCCCGTGGCGCGCCACGACCTCCGCGAGTCCGCCGCCCGGCAGCAGTTCGTCCGCCGGAGCCGTCACCAGGGTGGCTCCCGTGCCCAGCGCCATCAGCACATCCCCCACGGCGACATCGAAGCCGGCCGCGACGAACTGCAACACCCGCGAGTCCTGTCCCACGGCCATACGGTCGCGCTGCGCCGCCACGAGGTTCACCGCGCCACGGTGTGTGACCGCCACGCCCTTTGGTGTGCCCGTCGAGCCGGACGTGTAGATGACGTACGCCAGTCCCGCCGGGGCGGGGGACACCTCTGGCGCGGTGTCCGGGGCCTCCGACGATCGACGCAGGTCTTCCGGGCCGACGACGACGTCCGCTCCCGCGTCGGCGAGCATGAACTCCACCCGCGCGGGCGGCAGCGCCGCGTCGACCGGCAGGTACGCCGCCCCCGCCTTCCACACGCCCATGATCCCGACGATCATCTCTGGAGCGCGCGGCAGCCGGACGCCCACGACTGACTCCGGTCCCACACCCCGGCTGCGCAGGTGGTTCGCCAGCCGGTTGGCCGCCACGTCCAGTTCGGCGTACGACAGCTCCTCGCCGTCCCCCACCGCTGCTACCGCCTCCGGAGCGGCTGCCACCCACTGCCCGAACAACTCCACGATCGAAGAGAACGGCACGTCGAGCGCGGAGTCGTTCCACTGCCGAAGCAGCACGTCCTGCTCATTCGCTGCGAGCACGTCCATCTGACGCAGCCGCAACCCGGGGTTCGCGGTGCCCGTCTCGAGCACTCGGGCGAGCCAGTTCGCCATCCGCTCGGCTGTCTCCGCCTCGAACAGGTCCGCCGACGCAGTGAGCGCGCCACGGAGCCCGACCGGGCGCCCCTCGTCGTCGAGCACCTCGGACAGCATCACCTCGAGGTCGAGCTTCGCCGTCACCCTGGCCGCGCCGCCGACCACCGTCTGTCCGGAATCGGCCCGGGTGGTCCCGGCCGACTCGGCGGCCGCACGTTCCACGCTCTGTACATCCACCGTCACCTGGAACAGCGGGTGCCGCGCCATGGAGCGGGACGGTGACAGCTCCTCCACCAGCCGCTCGAACGGCACATCCTGATGTGCCAGGGCGTCCAGACCGGCTTCCCGCACCCGCGCCAGGACCTGCCGGAACTCCGGGTCACCGGACAGGTCCGAACGGATCACCAGCGTGTTGACGAAGAACCCGACCAGGTCGTCCAACGCCTCATCGGTGCGACCGGCCACCGCCGAACCGATCAAGATATCGGTACCGGCACCGAGCCGCGACAGCAGCACCGCCAACGCGGCCTGCACCACCATGAACGTCGTCACACCCTCGGCCCGCGCCAGCGCCACCAGCCGCCCATGCACCTCGTCCGGTATGCGCATCGGCACCCGGTGACCGACGTGGCTCGCCACAGCCGGTCGCGGACGGTCGGCCGGCAGTGCCAACTCCTCCGGGGCACCGGCAAGCGTCCGCCGCCAGTGCTCCACCTGCTGGGACAGCAGACTCTCCGGGTCCGAGTCGTCGCCCAGCAACTCGCGCTGCCACAAGGCGTAGTCGGCGTACTGCACCGGCAGCGGCTCCCAGTCCGGGACCTGGCCGCGCCGCCGCGCCTCATACGCCGTCAACAGATCGCGCCTCAGCGGCCCCATCGACCAGCCGTCGGAGGCAATGTGGTGCATGACGACATGAAGCAACTGCCCGTCCGAACCGTCCCGGAACAGCCATGCCTTAATGGGCAGTTCGTTGGCGAGCTCGAACGTGTACTGCGACGCCCGCCCCACGGCATCCGCCACACCGTCGGGCGCGACCTGGGAAACCTCCAGTTCCCAGGTGACATCGCTCGGATCCACGATCCGCTGGTAGGGCTCGCCGTCCACGGCGGGGAACACCGTGCGCAGCGACTCGTGCCGCGCGATCACGTCACGGAACGCCAGCTCAAGCGCAGCGGCGTCGACGTCTCCGTTCAGCGGGTGCGGCACGGTGATGTTGTACGTCGCGTTCGGCCCCTGGAGCTGGTCGATGAACCACAGTCGGCGCTGCGCGAACGAGAGCGGGACCCGCTCCGGCCGTACGTCCGCTCGCAATGGCGTACGCGCCTGCCCCGTGCCGTCGGCCAGATGCGCCGCCAGGCCCGCGGGCGTCGGCGACTCGAACAACGCCCGGACCCCGACCTCCACACCCAGCAGCGCACGCACCCTCGATATCAGCCGGACGGCGAGGAGGGAGTGGCCGCCGAGCTGGAAGAAGTTGTCATCGACCCCAACCGACTCCACGCCGAGCACGTCGGCGAAGGCCGCGCAGAGGATCTCTTCCTGGGCAGTGGCCGGTGCGCGTCCGGATCCGGTGGTGTACTCGGGGGCGGGCAGCGCGCGGCGGTCGAGCTTGCCGTTGGTGGTCAGCGGCAGCTCCGGCAGCGTGACGAACGCTGCCGGGACCATGTACTCCGGCAACCGCGAGGCGACCAGTTCCCGGATTCCTTCCGGCTCCCGGCCGTTGGGGACCACGTAGGCCACCAGCGCATCCTCGCGGGCGATCACCGCGGCCTGCGTCACGTTCGGATCGGTCAGCAGGGCGGCCTCGACCTCGCCCGGCTCGATACGGAACCCGCGGATCTTGACCTGCTGATCCGCACGGCCGGCGAACACCAACTGCCCGTCCGACGTCCACCTGGCCAGGTCGCCGGTGCGGTACATCCGCTCACCACCGGAGCCGAAGGGGCAGGCCACGAACCGCTCGCCCGTCAACGACGGACGACCCACATAGCCACGCGCCAGGCCCGCACCGGCAACGTAGAGCTCACCGGCCACCCCGACGGGCATCGGCTGAAGGGTGTCGTCGAGCACGAACATGCGGGTGTTGGCGATCGGGCCGCCGAACGGCACCGTGCCCGGACGGCTCCCGTCGACCGTGCCGATCGCCGAGATGACCGTCGCCTCGGTCGGACCGTAGGCATGCACCAGCCGACGTCCATCCGACCAGCGCCGCGCCACGCTCTCGCTGACCGCCTCCGACCCCACCACCATCGCACCCACCTGCGCGAGATCCTGCGGTTCCAGCACCTCCAGCAACGACGGCACCACGCTCGCCGCCCCCACACCCTCCAGCTCCGCAAGCCGCCGCGGCTCCCGACGCTGCCCCTCACTGGCGACCCACAACGTGGCACCCGACGACAACGCCACACACACATCCAGCACAGAGGCGTCGAAGCTGAAGGAGGCGAACTGCAACAGCCCCACACCCGGCCCCGCACCCATCACCGGAGCGAACACCGACACCAAATTCGCCACCGAAGCGTGCGAGACCCCGACACCCTTCGGCCGCCCCGTCGAACCCGACGTATAGATCACATACGCCAGCGAAGCCGGATCCAGCACCACCTCCGGTGCCGCGCCGGAAGAGCCAGCCGACTCCTCCAACTCCTCCACACCAACAACGACCCCCACACCGGCGTCGGCAAGCATGAACGCCACCCGCTCGGACGGCAGCCCAGCATCCACCGGCAGATACGCCGCCCCCGCCTTCCACACCCCCACAACCCCCACCACCATCTCCGGGCCACGAGGCAGGGCCAGCCCCACCACCGACTCACGGCCCACACCCCGACCACGAAGCCAATTCGCCAACCGATTCGCCGCCACATCCAACTCGCCGTACGACAGCCCCACACCCTCAAACACCACCGCAGCCGAATCGGGAGCCTCCACCACCCGCTCCGCAAACAACTCCAGCACCGTCACGGAGTCCACCAACACAGCCGTGTCGTTCCACTGCCGCACCACCACATCGCGCTCTTGAGGCTCTAGCAGGTTCAGGGTGTCGAGCCGCACGTCGGGACTTCCGCCCAGCGCGGTGTCCAGCGCCTTGAGCACGCTTTCCACCGCTGTACGCATCAGGTGGGTGACCGTGGCCGCGTCGATCGGCTTCACGGCCTCGACGCCTATGCTGAGTTTCTCCGGACCGAGATCATTGACTGCCACGGTGAGCGGATAGTTGGTCCGTTCCCGCCGGGAGAGATGCTGGATGCCCTCGACCTGGCGGTCTCTGGGCGCATCGGCCTTTTGAGCACCGTGCCGGTAGTTGAACAGCGAGGTGAAGAGGGGCATGTCGCCTGCGACAGAGCTCGCCCGCTGAGCCATCGCCAGCGGCGCATGCTCGTGCTCCAGCAGCGCCGCCAGTTGCTCCCGCATCTCCTCTACTGCTGCGCGCACCCCGACACCAGCGGTCCGCACCCGCACCGGCAACGTGTTCATGAACGGGCCCAGCGCCCGGTCGGCGCCCGCCCCCGCGTTCATCCGGCCGAACAACACGGTGCCGAAGACCACGTCATCCCGGCCGGCGAGGGTGGCCAGAACTCGCGCCCACGCCACATGCAGCACGGTCGCCGGGCTGACCCCCAGCTCCCGCGCCACCCGTCGCAGGGCCGCGACCTGCTCGTCGGACAGAGACACCTGATCAGCTACGACATCGGTGCCGTCGCCCTGGACGCCGAGCAGCCCGTAGGGTGCGGTCGGCTCGGTCACATCTCCCAGGATGTCGGCAAAGAAATGCTCGTGCTCCTCGCGCGGCACCGCCCGCGTCTGCGCGACGAAGTTGCGGAACGGCAACGTCGGCGATGTGTCCACGACCTCACCGGACAGCACGGCTCGCAGTTCACCCAAGAGCACGTCCATGCCGAGGTGGTCCTGGACCATGTGGTGCATGCGGACGACGGCCAGCCAGCGACCCTCCACGACCTCGGCCACGTGCACATCCATCAACGGTGCTCGGCCCAGGTTCATCATCGAGCCGGCCAGGGCCATCAGGTCCTCGGCCCAACGAGTCGGTTCCGTGCCCTCGGCCTCCAGGGTGTGTGCGACGACCGGGAGTTCCGCCTGCCGCCACACCACCTGTACGGGCTCGCACAGCCCTTCCCACACCACACCCGTGCGGTAGATGTCGTGCCGGTCGACGACCTGCTGCAACGCCCGCACGAACTCGTCCAGCCGGGCGCGGGAGTCGAACTCCACAACGCGCGCGGTGAGATACACGTCCCCGCCGTCGCCGGCCATGAGGTGGTGGAAGAACATGCCTTCCTGCAACGGCGCCAGCGGATACACATCCGCTACGTTCGGCGCCCCGCCGTCGACCGAGGCCACGACCTGGTCGATCTCGGTCTGCGACAACTCCACCAGCGGCAACATCTCCGGTGTGATCCGCTCGGCGTCTGCGGGGATCAGGTTCTCCGGCACCTCAAGCGTCCCGACGTCAGCCGTCCGCGCCAAACCCGCTGGCGTCGGCGACTCGAACAGGGCGCGTACCGATACGGCTACGCCTCGCTCTCGCAGTCGTTCGACCAGGGAGATCGCCAGCAGCGAGTGGCCGCCGAGTGCGAAGAAGTCGTCGTCGACTCCGACCGCTTCCACGCCCAGCACCTCTGCGAAGGCCACGCACAGGATCTCCTCGCGCACCGTCGCCGGGCCGCGGCCCGCGCCTGCGGTGTACTGCGGTGCCGGCAGTGCGCGGCGGTCGAGCTTGCCGTTGGCCGTCAGCGGCAGCTCCGGCAGCGTGACGAAGGCAGCCGGGACCATGTACTCCGGCAATCGGCCGCCCACGAACGCACGCAGGTCGTCGAAGTCAACACCGTCGGTGTCGGCCGGGACGACGTAGGCCACCAACCGCTTGTCGCCCGGGGTGTCCTCGCGCACGACCACAGCGGCCTGCGCGACATCCGCACGCGCCGACAAGGCGGTCTCGATCTCCCCGGGCTCGATGCGGAACCCGCGGATCTTCACCTGCTCATCCACCCGGCCGAGGAAGGCGAGCTGTCCCTCCGGGGTCCACTTCACCCGGTCCCCGGTCCGGTACATCCGCTCCCCGGCACCCGTCGCGAAGGGGCAGGCCACGAACCGCTCACCCGTCAGCGACGGACGGCCGTTGTAGCCGCGCGCCACCCCGGAACCGGCGATGTACAACTCGCCCGTCACCCCGACCGGCACCGGCTGTAGCCCGGCGTCCAGCACATACAGCCGCGTGTTGGCGATCGGCCGGCCGATCAGCGGCTCGCCGACATGTCCGGGGTCGACGTGTGCCGACGTGGACCAGATCGTTGTCTCCGTCGGCCCGTACACGTTCACCACACCGGCTGCCGCCTGAGCCAGTCGGGCCGCGAGGTCCGCGGGCAGCGCCTCGCCACCGACCAGCACCCGCACCCCGGCCAGATCCACCCGGCCACCGGCCAGCACCGACCGCCACAGAGTCGGTGTGGCCTGGATGACGCTCGCCCCGGTCTCTTCGACCGTACGGCCGAAGGCCACCTGGTCGTAGACAAGTTCCTTGGCCGCCACCGCCACCGCCGCCCCCTGTGTCAGCGGCAAGAACAGCTCCAGACCGGCGATGTCGAACCCCACCGTGGTCAGCGCCAGCAGCCGGTCACCACGTTCCAACCCCAGCTCCTGCTGCATCCCCAGCAGCAGATTCAGCAGTGCCGATCGCGAAACCACCACACCCTTGGGCCGCCCAGTGGAGCCGGAAGTGTAGATGACATACATGGGGTGGTCGCCCGCCACTGGCGCCCAGCGGTCCGCGTCCGTCACATTCGCC
The DNA here is from genome assembly GCF_053611545.1 of Streptomyces sp. NPDC054796. Classification (NCBI taxonomy): domain Bacteria; kingdom Bacillati; phylum Actinomycetota; class Actinomycetes; order Kitasatosporales; family Streptomycetaceae; genus Streptomyces; species Streptomyces sp. NPDC054796. Next base: position 138,985 of record NZ_JBSHAO010000022.1, read on the forward strand.
GCCGAACACGCCCCGATCGCGGCGGCCGTGTCGGCATCGTCCACAAGCGTCAAGGTGCCGATGGACGGCACCAGCTCCGCCAGGTGCGAGGAGGAGAGCACCGCCACCGGCGCGGTCTCCGCGAGCATGAACTCCAGCCGCTCGGCCGGATAGTCCGTGTCCAGCGGCAGATAGGCCGCACCCGACTTCGCCACCGCCAGCAACGCCACCAGCAGATCCGCCGTACGAGGCAGGGCCACGGCCACGTACCGCTCCGGCCCCGCCCCCCGCGCGATCAGCCACCGCGCCAACCGGTTCGCCCGCTCGTTCAGCTCCGCGTAAGAGACCTCTTGGCCGACGGCCACCACCGCGACCGCGACCGCGTCAGGATGAGTCGCCGCCCACCCCTCGAATCGCTCCACCAAACCCACGTCGGGCAAGGCCACGGCAGTGTCGTTCCACTGCTCGATCACACGGTTCCGTTCGGCTGTATCGAGCACGTCCACCGCATGCAGCGCAATGTCCGGAGCGGTGGTGACCGTCTCCAGTACGCGCATGAACCAGTCCGCGATCCTGGTGGCCGTCTGCGGCTCGAAGAGGTCTGCGGCCATGGTCATCCCGCCGCCCACACCCGCCGGCCGGCCCTGGTCGTCGAAGGCTTCGTGCAGCGACACGTCCACGTCGAAGCGCGCGGCACTCCCTGCGCCCTGGAAGGGCTCCGCGTGGACCTGGGGCAGATCCAGCGTCGCGGACTCCAGATTCCGGAACGTCAGCATCACCTGGAACAGGGGGTGGCGGGCCAGGGAGCGGGACGGTGTCAGTTCCTCGACGAGACGCTCGAACGGCATGTCCTGGTGGGCGAACGCCCCCAGGCTCGCCTCTCGCACCCGTGCCAGGGTCTGCCGGAACTCCGGGTCGCCGGAGAGGTCGCTGCGGATGACGAGCGTGTTGATGAACAGCCCGACGAGGTCGTCCAGTGCCTCATCCGTGCGCCCTGCGATGGGTGAGCCGATCGGGATGTCCGTTCCCGCTCCGAGTCGGGACAGGGTCACGGCCAGGGCCGCCTGCGCCACCATGAACACCGTCACGCCCTCGGCACGGGCCAGGTCCACCATTCGCTGGTGCACCTCGGCGGGTATCCGCACCGGCACCCGATGACCGACGTGGCTGGCCACCACCGGACGCGGCCGGTCACTGGGCAGCGATAACTCCTCCGGGGCACCGGCCAGCGCCTGCCGCCAGTACTCCACCTGCTGCGACAGCAGACTGTCCGGGTCGGATTCCTCGCCGAGCAGCTCCCGCTGCCACACCGCGTAGTCGGCGTACTGCACCGGCAGCGGCTCCCACACTGGTGCTTCTCCGCGCAGCCGCGCCTCATAAGCGGTGGAGACGTCCCTGGCGAGAGGAGCCCGCGACCACCCGTCGAAAGCGATGTGGTGGACCACCAGCACCAGCACCTGCTCGTCCGAGCCCGCCTGGAACAGCCACGCCTTGATCGGCAGCTCCGCGGACAGGTCGAACGCGTGCTTCGCGGCCTGTGCTGCGGCAGTTCTCAGCGCACCGGGCTCCACGTCGGTCACCGTGACGTGCCAGTCCAGCTCGTCGGGGTCGAGGATGTGCTGGTAGGGCTGGCCGTCGGCGCTCGGGAAGACCGTCCGCAGCGATTCGTGCCGCACGATCACATCACGCAATGCTTGTTCCAGCACCGCACCGTCCACACCATGCATGCGGATCGGGGTGGGAATGTTGTAGGTGGGGCTGGGTCCTTCGAGTTGGGCCAGGAACCACAGCCGCTGCTGCGCGAACGACAACGGCACCCGCTCCGGACGCACCGCGGCCCGCAACGGCATCCGCGCCTGGTCCGCGCTGTCGGCCAGCCTGCCCGCCAACGCGGCCACCGTCGGTGCCTCGAACAGCGTGCGGACCTCGACCTCCACCCCCAGCACGACCCGGATCCGCGACACCAACCGCACCGCCAGCAGCGAATGCCCACCCAGAGTGAAGAAGTTGTCCTCCACCCCCACCGATGCGAGGCCGAGAGTGTCGGCGAACGCCCCACACAGCATCTCCTCCTGCACGGTCGCCGGCGCACGGCCTGCCCCGGTGACATACTCCGGCGTCGGCAGCGCCCTGCGGTCCAGCTTGCCGTTGGCCGTCAGCGGAAACTCCGGCAACGTCACGAACGCCGCCGGGACCATATACTCCGGCAACCGGCCCCCCACGAACGCACGCAGCTCATCGAAGTCGAGGCCATCGGTGTCAGCAGCCACGACGTAGCCGACCAGGCGCTTGTCGCCCGGGGTGTCCTCGCGGGCGATCACCACAGCCTGCGTCACCGCCGGGTGCGCGGACAGAACGGCCTCGATCTCACCCGGCTCGATCCGGAAGCCGCGGATCTTCACCTGCTCATCCACACGACCGGCGAACACCAACTGCCCATCGCACGTCCACTTCACCAGATCCCCGGTCCGATACATCCGCTCACCGGAACCCGGACCGTACGGGCAGGCCACGAACCGCTCACCCGTCAGTCCTGGGCGGCCCACGTATCCGCGCGCCAGCCCCGCACCGGCCACATACAGCTCACCGGCCACACCCACGGGGACCGGCCGCAGCGCCTCATCGAGCACATACAGCCGAGTATTGGCGATCGGACCACCAATCGACGGGTCGTCACCGGGCGCGAGCGGCACCGACATCGACGCACACACCGTGCACTCCGTCGGACCATACGCATTGATCAACCGCCGCCCCTCAGCCCACCGCTCCACCAACCCCGCATCCAACGCCTCCCCCGCCGACACCAACGTCGTCACCGGGGCGAGGTCATCATCACCCAACGCCCCCAACACCACCGGCGGCAACGTCGCATGCGTCACCCCCCGCTCCACCACCAACTCCGCCAGACCACCCCCCGGCAACACCCCCTCGGCCGACGCCATCACCAGCGTCGCCCCCGCACACAACGTCACCCACACCTCCGACACCGCCG
>NZ_JBSHAO010000023.1:0-134144 GCF_053611545.1 Streptomyces sp. NPDC054796
ATCGACTACTGCTGAACAGGGCGGGAGCAGACACAGTTGGGGCAGTCCGGTGGCCGCTCCCGCACGGTGTGCCTGCTCTTCCGAAGCACGTGACCACACGCCTCCCCGACAGCTCAGGGGGCAAACCTTCGAATCCTCATTCCATCCGTACGTGGGGTACGCGAGGGGAACGGCCAACTGGGGCCGGGGCAGGGGACGATGGCCCTTCCGGCGCACGTCGGGGAGGAACGGGCCCTCCCTCAGCAGCCTCAGCCTCAGCCGCCTCCGCCGCAGCCACCACCGCAGCCGCCTCCGCCTCCGCCGTCCCCGCCCCCGCTGCCGGACTGGGCCGAGGCCACCTTCCTGCGGACGGCCGTCGCCTGCCAGGAAGCCCGCACCAGCGGGCGCATCTCCTTGCGCACGGCGCGCGGCACGCCGAGGCGGCGGGCGAGCTTGGTGGCCTTGAGGAGGGCGGCCAGCGCGCGCGAGCCGTGGTCGCCCTGGCCGTACACGCCCCAGTCACGGAACGCGGCGAGCCGCTGGGCCCGCAGTTCCGTGGCGAACACCCGGTAGTGCGTGACGGGGAACAGGCCCAGGGCCCGGCGCGTCTCGGAGCGCAGCACGCCACGGGCGGCGAGTGCGTCACCGGTCAACTGCTGGGCGCGCCGGGAGTAGAGGTCCAGCCAGCGCTTCGTCCGCACGTCGCGCTTCCCCTGCGTGAGGGTGGACAGCGCGTCGTCCAGGAGCGGGACTCCGGTCCGCACCCCCGCCGTCACCACGATCCGGCCGCGCTCCTCGGCGACCTTGCCCATGGTCTCCAGCTCGATGAGCGTGGCCGCCGCCAGCCCCCAGCGCAGATAGCGCTGATCGACGGCCGGTTTGCCCCGCTCAGGATCGATGGCCAGGAGCAGCAGCTCCTCGGAGAGCGTGAACGCGGCTCCTGTGGTGTCGCCGAAGGCGCCAGCGCTGCCAATGCCGTGCATGTCTTCCTCCCCCGTCGCCTCACAGGGGAGACGCCGTACGCGCGCGCTGTGGTTGCGCCACGCGCGCGTACGGCGTCGAAGCCGAACCCCCCGACGGGGGAGGCTTACTTTTTGTGGGCCTGCGTGAAGCGCAACTGGTTGCCCGCGGGGTCGCGGAACGCGCAGTCCCGTACGCCGTACGGCTGGTCCATGGGCTCCTGGAGCACCTCCCCGCCCGCGGCGCTGATGCGCTCGAAGGCGGCGTCGCAGTCGTCCGTGGTGAAGATGACACCGCGGAGCAGGCCCTTGGCCATCATCTCCGCCATGGCCTGCTTGTCGGCCGGCGACGTGTTCGGGTCGGCGGCGGGCGGCTCCAGGACGATGTTCACGTCCGGCTGCGAGGGTGATCCGACGGTCACCCAGCGCATGCCCTCGAAGCCGACGTCGTTGCGTACTTCGAGGCCGAGCACATCGCGGTAGAAGGCGATCGCCTTGTCGTGGTCGTCGACGGCGATGAAGCATTGGGAGAGTGTGATGTCCATGCCGCTCACGCTACGGCCGGGTGGCGGGATCCGCTTCTCCGTTCCTGACCGGTCGCGTGTGGATCTTGGCGATGCACGCCGGGATGGCGGCGCCGTCCTCGTGGTCGCGCGCACGGTAGGCGCTCGGGCTCTCGCCGACGAGCTGGGTGAAGCGCGAGCTGAACGATCCCAGCGACGTACAGCCGACCGCGAAGCACACCTCGGTCACCGTGAGGTCGCCGCGCCGCAGCAGTGCCTTGGCCCGCTCGATGCGACGGGTCATCAGGTGGCTGTAGGGCGTCTCGCCGTAGGCGGCGCGGAAGCTGCGGGCGAAGTGGCCCGTCGACATCAGCGCCTCGCGGGCCAGCGCGGGGACGTCGAGCGGCTCGGCGTAGTCGCGGTCCATGCGGTCGCGGGCCCGCCGCAGCCGGACGAGGTCGTCGAGGTCTGGCCGTCTCATACGCACAGTTTCCCACGGTGTCCGGGCCCGGACCCGGACCCGGGCATGGCCGCACCGGCCGACGGCATCGTGATCGCCGTCGGCCGGTCGGCCCCCTCGGACGTCCCAGGTCAGGCGCCGATATAGGCCGCCAGGTGCTCGCCGGTGAGGGTGGAGCGGGCCGCGACGAGGTCGGCGGGCGTGCCCTCGAAGACGACCCGGCCGCCGTCGTGCCCCGCGCCGGGGCCGAGGTCGATGATCCAGTCGGCGTGCGCCATGACCGCCTGGTGGTGCTCGATGACGATGACGGACTTGCCCGACTCGACGAGCCGGTCGAGCAGCCCGAGCAGCTGCTCGACGTCGGCGAGGTGGAGGCCGGTGGTCGGCTCGTCGAGGATGTAGACGCCACCCTTGTCACCCATGTGTGTGGCCAGCTTGAGCCGCTGCCGCTCGCCCCCGGACAGCGTGGTCAGCGGCTGGCCGAGGCTGAGGTAGCCCAGTCCGACGTCGGCGAGCCGAGTGAGGACGCGGTGTGCTGCCGGGGTGCGCGCCTCGCCCGCGCCGAAGAACTCCTCGGCCTCGGCCACCGACATCGCGAGCACCTCGCTGATGTCACGGCCGCCGAGGTGGTATTCGAGCACCGACGCCTCGAACCGCTTGCCGTCGCACTCCTCGCAGGTGGCGGCGACGCCCGCCATCATGGCCAGATCGGTGTAGACGACGCCCGCGCCCTTGCAGTTGGGGCAGGCACCCTCGGAGTTGGCGCTGAACAGCGACGGCTTCACGCCGTTGGCCTTCGCGAACGCCTTGCGGATCGGGTCGAGCAGCCCGGTGTACGTCGCCGGATTGCTCCGCCGCGAGCCGCGGATGGGCGCCTGGTCGACCGACACCACGCCCGCCGAGGCGGGGACCGAGCCGTGGATCAGCGAACTCTTGCCGGATCCCGCGACGCCGGTCACGACGGTGAGCACACCGAGCGGGATGTCGACGTCGACGTCGCGCAGGTTGTGCTTCGTCGCGCCCCGGATCGGCAGCGTCCCGGTGGGCTCGCGCACCGTCTCCTTGAGGGCGGCCCGGTCGTCGAAATGACGCCCGGTGATGGTGCCCCCTGCCCGCAGCCCGTCGACGGAGCCCTCGAAGCAGACGGTGCCGCCCCCCGTACCGGCGCCGGGACCGAGGTCCACGACGTGGTCGGCGATCGCGATCGTCTCCGGCTTGTGCTCCACGACGAGCACCGTGTTGCCCTTGTCGCGCAGCCGCAGCAGCAGGTCGTTCATCCGCTGGATGTCGTGCGGGTGCAGGCCGATGGTGGGCTCGTCGAAGACGTAGGTGGTGTCGGTGAGCGACGAGCCGAGGTGGCGGATCATCTTCACGCGCTGGGCCTCGCCGCCCGACAGTGTGCCCGAGGGGCGGTCGAGCGAGAGATAGCCGAGGCCGATCTCCACGAACGAGTCGAGCGCGTGCCGCAGCGAGGCGAGCAGCGGCGCCACCGAGCGCTCTTCCAGGCCGCGGACCCAGTCGGCGAGGTCGCTGATCTGCATCGCGCAGGCGTCGGCGATGCTGATCCCCTGGATCTTCGAGGACCGGGCGGCCTCGCTGAGCCGGGTGCCGTCGCACTCGGGGCAGGAGGTGAAGGTGACGGCGCGGTCCACGAACTCCCGGATGTGGGGCTGCATCGCCTCCCGGTCCTTGGCGAGGAACGACTTCTGGATCTTCGGGATCAGCCCCTCGAAGGTGAGGTTCACGCCCTCGACCTTCACCTTCGTCGGCTCGCGGTAGAGGAAGTCGCGCATCTCCCGCTCGGTGAACTCGCGGATCGGCTTGTCCGGGTCGAGGAAGCCCGACTCGGCGTAGGTCCGCACGGTCCACCAGCTGTCCGACTTCCAGCCGGGGATGGTGAACGCGCCCTCGGAGATCGACTTGGAGTCGTCGTAGAGCTGTGTGAGGTCGATGTCCGAGACCGCGCCCCGGCCCTCGCAGCGCGGACACATGCCGCCGGTGCGGGTGAAGGACACCTTCTCGGCCTTCTTGTTGCCGCGCTCGACGGTGATCGCACCGCTCGCGCGCACCGAGGCGACGTTGAAGGAGAACGCGTTGGGCGAGCCGATGTGCGGCTCGCCGAGGCGGCTGAAGAGGATGCGCAGCATCGCGTTGGCGTCGGTGGCGGTGCCGACGGTGGAGCGGGGGTCGGAGCCCATCCGCTGCTGGTCGACGATGATCGCGGTCGTCAGCCCTTCGAGCACATCGACCTCTGGCCGCGCCAGCGTCGGCATGAAGCCCTGGACGAAGGCGCTGTAGGTCTCGTTGATCAGCCGCTGGGACTCCGCGGCGATCGTGCTGAAGACCAGCGAGCTCTTGCCCGAGCCCGAGACACCCGTGAACACCGTCAGCCGGCGCTTCGGGATCTCGATGCTGACGTCCTTGAGGTTGTTCTCGCGGGCGCCGTGGACGCGGATCAGATCGTGACTGTCGGCGACGTGGCCTTCGGCGACGTGGCCTTCGGTGGGGTGCGGTGCAGGCGACTGTCTGTCCGTCCTCGCGGTCATGCTGATCGTGTCTCCATCTGTCGGGCGGGCCGCTTTCGCGGTCTCCGTCAAGGTCGCCTGGCGCGCTCTGACCGGCTGTCGGTGCCGCCGGGGTCCGTGGTCCCCGTGGCCGGCGGCTTCCGGCCGGTGTCCATGGCAGCCACGCTAGCCGTGCGCCGGTGGCCGCGCTTCTCGATTCCTGATCGGCCCGGGAGCCGGTCCGGCACGTTCCTACGGCGGGCCCGCCGGGTTCGCAGGGTTCGACGGGCCCGGCGCCGCCGGGTCGGCCAGCTCCCTCGGCACGGCCGCGCGCAGCGCCGCGGTGACCGCGAGGACGGCGGGGTGCGAGGCGGCGCCAGCGCGGAAGGCCACCCGGGTCCTGCGGTGGAGGCGCAGGCGGGTCAGCGTGACCGCGGGCCACGGGTCGGGCAGGCCGAGCCGTGGCAGGAGGGCGACGCCCTGACCGGCCGTGACGAGGGTGAGCACGGTGGCGAACTCGTCCACCTGGTGGCGGACGCGCGGGGTGAACCCGACGGCCTGGCAGGCCCGGACGGTCATCGCGTGGCACAGCGTCCCCGGGGTCGCCGTGATCCAGGGCGCGTCCTTCCAGTGCTCGATCCGCGAGCCGTCGGGCACCCCTCCGGGGACGAGGGGAGAGGACGCGAGGTACATCGGCTCGGTGCACAGGGGCTGGGAGTCGAGGCCTGTCTCCGCGGGGGTGGGCACGAAGTCGTAGTCGTGGACCAGCGCCACATCCAGGTCCCCCGCGCGCAGGGCGTCGGCGACACCTGCCGGGTCCACCTCCGACACCATCGGCTCCAGCCGTGGGTGCCTGCGCGCGAGCAGGGTGAGGACCGTGGGGACCATCGTGCGTGTGGCGGAGGGGAAGGTGCCGATGCGCAGGGTGCCCGCCGGGCCCTGACGGGTGTCGGCCAGCTCGGAGGCCGCCTGTTCCAGGCGTTCGAGGACCGCTTCCGCGTGGCGGACGAGGTTCTGCCCTGCCGGGGTGAGGGTCACCCTTCGTCCGGTCCGCTCCAACAGGGGGACGCCCGCCTCGCGTTCGAGGGCGCTGAGCTGCTGGGAGACGGCCGACGGGGTGAACGTGAGCGCTTCGGCCACCGCCGTGATGGTGCCGCGCAGCGACAGCTCCCGCAGGAGGCGCAGACGCCGGACGTCGAGCATCAGTTCAGCTTAGGCTTTGTTTCAGAGATGTGAACTGGACCTACGGGATTGCGTGGCGCGACCCTCGTGTCATGACTCGACAGACATCTCCGCACGGAATTCACGTACCGCTCATCACGCCCTTCACCAGCGAAGGAGCCGTCGCAGAGCACGCACTCGAAGCGCTCGCGCACGCGGCGCTGGACGAGGGTGCCACGGGGATCGTCGCGCTGGGCACCACGGCCGAGGCGGCCACGCTGGCACCGTGGGAGCGGACCGCGGTGGTCGACGTGTGCGCCCGCGTCTGCCGGGAGCGGTCCGCGCCCCTGACGGTCGGCGCGGGTGGCAACGACACCCGGAGCAGCGCGGAGGCGCTGGCGGAACTCGCGCGGTGGCGGGAGGTCACCGCGGCGCTGGTGACCGTCCCCTCCTTCACGCGCCCCTCGCAGGCGGGTGTCGTCGCGCACTTCTCCCGGCTGGCGCGGCACAGCCCCGTGCCGCTGATCGTGTATCACGTCCCGTACCGCACAGGGCTGCCCCTCGACGCGGCCACATTGCGGGAGCTGGGGCGGCTCCCCGGGGTGAGCGGGGTCAAGCTCGCGCAGGGCGGCATCGACCACGGGGTGATGGATCTTCTCGGGGACCTGCCGGACGGCTTCGCCGTGCTGGTGGGGGACGACCCGTTCCTGTCCCCTCTGCTGGCGCTCGGCGCGGCCGGCGGCATCGTCGCCTCCGCGCACGTGGCCACCGGCCGGTTCGCCGAGCTGGTGACGGCCTGGTCCGACGGCGACGTCGTACGCGCCCGGCACCTCGGGCACTCCCTGGTGCCCCTGTCGGAGGCGCTGTTCGCCGAGCCCAACCCCACCGTCATCAAGGGGGTGCTGCATCAGCAGGGCCGCATCCCCACGCCGGACGTGCGGCTGCCGCTGTTGCCCGCGGGCGCGGAGTCGGTGGACGAGGCGATGAAGCGCGCGGCCGAGCTGGGCGGTCTCTGAGGGCGGCCTCGGGAGAGGGCTCAGGGGAGCTCTCCGGGGGAGGTTCCGGGGCCCGTGCGGCGAAGGCCGGTGATTTCACCGATGTGAGGCCGAGGGGGCGCCACCACGATGACGGGTGTTCTTCCCCGACCCCTCACCTCACAGAGAGTTCACCCTCATGGAGCCGCAACACACCCCCACTTCTACGGAGCCCTCGCCGCGGCGCGGGTCCCGTGGCCGCCGGATCGGGCTCGGCCTGGCATCGCTGGCGCTGGCCGTCGCGGGAACCGGCGCCGTGCTCCTGCCGTCCGCGCAGGCGACACCTGAGACCAGATCCGCCACCGCGCAGGCCGAGAACCCCTATGAACGGGGCCCGGACCCCACCGAGTCGAGCATCGAGGCACCGCGCGGCTCGTACTCTGTCTCCGAGCGGAGCGTTTCCTCCCTGTCGGTCCGCGGCTTCGGCGGCGGCACGATCTACTACCCGACCAGCACGGCCGACGGCACCTTCGGCGCCGTCGCGATCGCCCCCGGCTACACCGCCTACCAGTCCAGCATGTCGTGGTACGGCGAGCGCCTGGCCTCCCAGGGGTTCGTCGTCTTCACCATCGACACCAACACCACCCTGGACCAGCCCGCCAGCCGCGGTGACCAACTCCTGGCCGCGCTGGACTACTTGACCGACGACAGCCCCGTCAGGTCCCGCATCGACAGCGGCAGGCTCGCGGTCATGGGCCACTCCATGGGCGGCGGCGGCACGCTGGAGGCAGCCAAGGACCGTCCGTCGCTGAAGGCGGCGATCCCGCTGACACCGTGGAACCTCGACAAGAGCTGGCCCGAGGTGAAGGTCCCGACGTTCGTCGTCGGTGCCGACGGTGACACCATCGCCTCGGTCTCCTCGCACGCCGAGCCGTTCTACCAGAGCCTGCCGTCCTCGACGGACCGTGCGTACATGGAGCTGAGAAACGCCACGCACTTCACCCCGAACACCTCGGACACGGAGATCGCGAAATACAGCATCTCCTGGCTGAAGCGGTTCGTCGACGAGGACACCCGCTACGAGCAGTTCCTGTGCCCGCTGCCCACGGCGGACCTCCAGATCGCGGAGTTCCGGGGCAACTGCCCGCACTGACAGCCGTACCGACAGGCGTACTCGCGCCACTCACACACATGAGTGACGTGTGAGCCGCACTCGAACCGAACGACGCCGGGGCTCCCCGGGCGGAACACTCGCCCGGGGAGTCACCCGTCTGTGCGACGGCACCATGCGGTGCGGGTCCAACCGCCCCTGGTTGGCCGGTCGTTCGGGGGACGGCGGGCCGGTCGGCGGCTAGCCTCGGGCCATGAACGTACGAGGCGCGGTATTCGTGGTGGTGCGCGGCCCGGCCGACAAGGCGGAAGCGGCCCTGGCGACGATGCGGAAGGCGGGCCTCTTCGCGGAGAAATCCGTACGGGGCCCCGGCACGATCGAGGTGTTCTTCCACGGCGGCGACTCGCGGCCCAGCCCCGCGTTCATGGATGCCTGCACCGCGCAGGTCGCCAAGGCGGCCATCGGGACCGACTTCGTGGTGGAGGAGACCGGCACGATCGACAGCGAAGCGGCCTCCCGCCGGCTCGCCTACGACCGCAGGAGCGGCGAGTGGCTGGGCGCGTTCCTCGACACCGACACCCCGCCCGAGCGGCGCCGGGAGACCCTGGCACGCCTGGCGGCGGAGCGGGGCATCGCCGTCGAGGACATCGAGCTGCGGGACCCGCCGGAGTTCCGGCTGCCCCCGGAGTGACGGGCGCACGGCGGACGCGGCGCGCCCCGGGCCGTCCGGGCAGCTCAGCGCAGGTCCGGGCGGGGCGGCTCCGGTGCGGGGTGCCCGTGTGCGTGACGCGGATTTCGGGATCAGGCGCTGGAGCGTAGCGTGTAAAACTGGATAAAGCCGACAAGACGACCGAGAGGTGACAGACGGTCGCCGACGGGCGGCGGACGGCGGAGCACGGGCGGAAGGCGGGCGAGGCGGTGAGCGGCCACCGATGAAGAGCTGCGGCTGTGAGAGTTCTCCGCCATCCGGGCAGGGCGAAGCGGAACCGCCCAGGCGGCGGAGCGGGGGCGGCCCGGAAACGTGGCCCGTACCGCCGGGGGAGCTGCTGGACCTGGTGGACCAGGCGGTCGTGGTGTGCGACGAGACGGGCACGGTGCGCGCCCACAACAGCGCGGCGGCCCTCTTCTTCCCCCGGCTGAGGCCCGGAGAGGCGCTGAGCACCGCCCCGTGCGGGCCGCTGGCGGCAGCCGCCGGGCGTGACGCGGACGGCTTCGACGCCCCGTTCGAGGGGCGCAGGCTCTCGGGGCGCAGGCAGTGGCACGCCGGACGGGCGGTGTGGCTGGTACGCGACGTCAGCGGCACGGGCGGCATCAGCGGTGCGAGCGACAGCGGCGGGATCCGGAACCGGGCCGGGGGCCACGGGGAGAGCCCCATGACGCTGTCCGAGCGCGCGGACTTCCTGGAGGGCGCGACGCAGCGGCTGGGCGGCTCACTGCACCACGGCCGCACAGCGCGCACACTGGCGCGCTACGCGCTGCCGGAGCTGGCGGACACGGCCCTCGTGGTGCTGCCCGTACGCGGACGCCTCACGCACTGGTACCGCGTCGGCCCAGGGAACGCCGAGGCGGCGGGACAGGTGACGGCCGCCGCGCTGGAGGACGTACCCGCCCTCGCGGACGCACTCTCCGGGCTGCGCCCGCGCCCCGCCGTCCTCGAAGCGGGGGAGCGCGACCGGCTGGCCGCGGCCCTGCCGGGGGAGCTGGGCGGCCCGTGCGGGGACGCGCTGGTGCTCCAGCTCGTGGGCAACGGCGTACCGGCGGGGGCGCTGCTCCTCGTCAGGGAACCGGGGCGCGAGGGGTTCGGCGGGCCCGACGTCGAGCTGGCCCGGCAGCTCGCCGCGCGCGCCGCGCCGGCGCTCACCACCTCGGCCCTCTACTCCGAGCAGGCGCACACCACCGCCGTCCTCCAGTCGGGCCTGGCACCCGGGCCCCTCCCCGCCGTCGCCGGGGTCAGGCTCGGCGCGGCCTACCGGCCGGCGGCCGAGGCGCTGCGCATCAGCGGCGACTTCTACGACGTCGCGCCCTCCGCGGACGGCGGCGTGTCCTTCTTCTTCGGGGACGTGTGCGGCAAGGGCGCGGAGGCGGCACTCCTCGCCGGGATGGTGCGGCAGAGCCTGCGCACCCTGGAGCTGACCCGCGCGGACGAACTCCACCAGCTCCGGACGCTCAACGCGGTGCTGCTCGACGACGAGAACCGCTTCACGACCCTGGTGACGGGCTCCGCGCGGCCCGCGCCGGGCGGCGGCCTGGAGGTGACGGCGGCCGGTGGCGGCCACCTCCCGCCCCTGGTGCTGCGGGCCGATGGGCGGGTCGAGGAGATCGGGATCGACGGCGCGCTGGTCGGCATCCTGCCCGAGGCGGACTTCGACGAGGTGGCCTTCCACCTCGGCCCCGGAGAGCTGGTCCTCCTCTACAGCGACGGCGTCACCGAGGCCCGCGGCGGCCCGGCGGGACACGAGCTGTACGGCGACGAGCGGCTGGCCAGGGACCTGAGCGGCTGCGCGGGGATGCCTGCGGGCGCGGTCACCGAACGCGTGGAACTGCTCATCACGGAGTGGCTCGGCGGACGCCCACACGACGACGTCGCCGTACTGGCGCTCCAGGCCCCCGCGCCCCCCGCACCCCACGCACCCGCGGCTCCGGCGCCGGAGGCCGGGCCGGGGGAGGGCGACGAGCGGTGAGCGGGACGAGCGAGGTGCGCGGCCGAGGGGGCGGGATCGACGAGGGAGTGCGCGGTGCCTTCGACACCTGTCTGGTCCGCGCCGACGAGGAGGCCGCCGTCACCCTCGTCGAAGGGCTCGTCGCCGACGGGGTGAGCGCGGAAGAGGTGCTCCTCGGGCTCGTCGGCCCCGCCCAGATCGCGGTCGGCGCGCGCTGGGCGGCCGACCGGTGGACCGTGGCCCAGGAGCACGCGGCCACCCATGTGAGTGAGCGGTGCGTCATCGCCGTCGCCGAGGCGAGCCGCCGCCGGGACGGAACCGGCCGGGCCGGGGACGCGGTCGCGGGCGGTGTCGTGGTGGCGTGCGGCGACGGCGAATGGCACACACTCCCCGCCCGTCTGCTCGCCGAGGTGCTGCGGCTGCGGGGCTTCCGCGTCCGCTTCCTCGGCGGCCACGTCCCCACGGCCCAGCTGCTCTCCGACGTGCACCAGAACGGTCCTGACGTCATCGCGCTCTCCTGCACCCTCGGCATCCGGCTGCCGCCCGCCCACCACCAGATCGAGGTGTGCCGCAAGGCGGGGGTGCCGGTCCTGGCGGGCGGGCCGGGGTTCGGGCCCGAAGGCGCACGCGCCCACACCCTCGGCGCCGATCTGTACGCACCCGACGCACCGGCAGCGGCCGAGCTGCTGGAGCGGCACTGGCCGCCCCGGCTGAGCGGCACGTCACGGGTCAGGACGCGGTGGGTCACGGCGTACGCGTGGATCGTCAGACACCGCACCGAGCTGCTGCGGGAGGCGACGGCGCGGCTGCGGGGCGCCGTCGCGGAGCGGCCGGCCCCCAGCGGCGCGGACGGCCTCCGAGGCGGGCGGCCCCCGCGCGGCGACGTCCTCACCACCGGCACGGTGGGACAGCTCCTGGACGCCCTCGCCGCCGCGGTCTACACCGACGACCCGCGCGTCTTCACCGACGACCTCGCCTTCACCGCCGGCTTCCTGGCCGCCCGCTCCGTCGATCCCGCGCGCCTGCGCACGGTGCTCAGGGCCCTCGCCGGGCCGTTGCGCGACAGCCCGCACGCGCTGGCGCACCTGGCCGAGGGGGAGCGCCTGCTCGACGCGTGGCCGGGCGCGAGCGGGCCCGTCGGCTGAGGGGAACCGCACAGCGGGACGCCGGATCAACAGTCAACAGCCGTTCTGCGTATGGCGGTTCACCTGCCGAGGCCAATGCCCGCGCCATGAAGAAGACAACCGCACGCGCGTGGGCGACCGCCCGCGGCCGCGGCGTTCCTCGCCGGGTCCGTCGTCATCGCGGCACCCGCCCAGGCGACGGCCGAGCGCTGCCGCACCTACCTGGTCTCCGTCGGCTACCCGGCCGAGACCGACCAGGCGTTGCGGGGCGGGTGCCTCACGGGCCAGAACAACACCAACATCGCACTGTGCACGAGCGCGCTGGAACTCGCGGGCGTATCCCCCTTCCACGCCAACATCGCCTGCCACCTGGCCCGCGAGGCGTGACCACGGACCGGCCGGGCACGGCGCCCCCCCCGCCGCCGCACCCGTCACCCCGCCTCAGCACTGCCGGTAGACGTGTCCCTTCTCGCCCGCAGGGCGCACATCGCGGTCGCGGAGGGTGATGGACAGCTCGTCGGCGTGGGCGCGGCACGCCTTGGCGAAGTCCTTCGCGCCGTACTCGATGTCGAAGACACGGTTCTCGTACGCGTCGGCGAAGTCGCCGCACTCGTCGTAGTGCGCGCACTCCTCGACGACGGCGAAGTCGAAGCCGATGCGCTCGTGCGCGTCGAGCAGGTCCGTGGTGTTCTTCTGCGCGATGGCCAGGCCCTGTTGGTGGGCGCGCTCGGCCAGGAGGCGGGCGAAGGCCGTCGCGTCTTCGGGGGTCAGGAGCCCTTCGGAGCGCTCGTAGGAGTCGAGGTTGTCGGGTTCGACGGCG
This sequence comes from Streptomyces sp. NPDC054796, assembly GCF_053611545.1. Lineage (NCBI taxonomy): Bacteria > Bacillati > Actinomycetota > Actinomycetes > Kitasatosporales > Streptomycetaceae > Streptomyces > Streptomyces sp. NPDC054796. The sequence continues at coordinate 12,256 of NZ_JBSHAO010000023.1, forward strand.
TCGAAGCCCGCATCGGCGCAACCGTCGAACCACGGGCCGACGATGTCCATGAGGGCCTCGCGTTTGCGCGCGGTGGAGATGTCCAGCAGCGGCTCCTCCCAGTCCTCGTCGACGACCAGCTCTCCGTCGCCGTCGTGCAGCAGCAGCTCCGGGTGCTTCTCGCGCCACGTGTCGATCGCGTCGCCCGGCTGGGTCTGGAAGGCGTTGACGTAGCAGATGTTGTAGCGCCCCTGCGCGGGGTCGGCCGTGCGGTCGCGGGAGACGGCCCGCACCCCGGACGGGGGTTGGTAGGGGCCGCCGAGCTGGTAGTCGAAGACCGCGTCGGCGCGCGGCGGCCTGACGCGCTCCTCACCCGACGACGATGACGAGGACGAGGAACCCTGTGCGGGCCCGTCGGCCGCGGACGAGCAGCTCGCGCACAGCGCCACCAGCAGCGCGAGCAGCGGCACACGGCGCAGGGCACGCCGGGCAAAGCGCAGGGTGCGGCGCGGGACGAGGGGGACGGGGCCGGTGGGCGGGGACTGGTGGATGACGGTGCCTCTCACTGATGACGCCGGTACAGGTCGCGCAGGAGGGCGACGGCCGCGTGCGTGGCGGGATGGGGGTCTTGGCGGCGCCAGATGAGCCGTACGGCCACGGGTGCCGCGTCGCGCAGCGGGCGGAAGGCGATGCCCTCGCGCCGGTACTGCGTGGCGGTGCTCTCGGGGGTGACGCCGACGTTGCGGCCCGTGGCGATCAGGGCGAGCCAGTCGTCGATGTCCCGGGTGTACTCCACCGAGGGACGCTGCCCTACGGGCCACAGGTCGGCCGTCGTGGTGCCGGTGCGCCGGTCGATGAGCAGGGTGCGTTCGCGGACCTCGTCCAGCCCGATGGAACGGCGCCTGGCCCACGGGTCGTCGGCCGCCACGGTGCACACGCGACGCTCATGGCCGACGACCGCGCTCTCGAAGCGCCGCTCGTCGAAGGCGGCACGCACCACGGCGAGATCGCAGGTGCCCTCGGCCAGCCCGCCCGTCGGCGAGTTGGCGCGGACGAGTTGCAGCTCGACGTCCGGGTGCAGTGTCGCCCAGCGGCGCTGGAACTCGGCGGTGTGCCGCCCCATGGCCGACCAGGCGTGCCCGATCCGCAGCCGGGTGTGCCCGGTGGCGGCCTCGGCCACCAGATCGTCGGCCTCCGCCAGCAGATGCCGGGCCCGGGCCAGCACCCGCGCCCCGTCCGCCGTGGGGGTGACGTTGCGGCTGGTGCGGTGCAGCAGCCGTACGCCGAGGATGTCCTCCAGCGCGATCAGCGTGCGGGAGACCGCCGCCTGCGAGATGCCCAGGTCGATGGCCGCGTCCGTGAAGCTGCCGGTGTCGACGATCGCCACCAGGCAGCGCAGATGCCGCAGCTCCATGTCCATGACCTCAGCGTATAGATGCCCGTGCGCACGCATTATGTGGGCGTGCGGGGTGCCGCGCATGCTCCCTCGCATGAAGATATCCGCAGGTGAGCAGCGGCCCGCGACCGCCCCGGCGGCGGGCGGCCGAGACGGTGGGCCGGAGCGGCTGGCCGGGGTGGCGATGATGTGCGGCAGCGGGCTGTCCAACCAGCTCGGCGCGGCCACCGGCGCGCTGGCCTTTTCCGTGCTCGGGCCCGCGGGTGTGGTGGCGGTACGGCAGTGGGTGGCCGGGGTGGTGCTGCTGGCGGTGGGCAGGCCGAGCGTGCGTGCCTTCACCTGGCGGCAGTGGTGGCCGGTGGTGTCGCTCGCGGCCGTCTTCGCCACGATGAACCTGTCGCTGTACACGGCGATCGACCGCGTCGGGCTCGGCCTGGCCGTCACCCTGGAGTTCCTCGGGCCGCTGGCCGTGGCCCTGGCCTCCTCGCGCCGCGCGCTCGACCTCGGCTGCGCGGTCACCGCGGGGGCCGCCGTCGCCGTCCTCGCGCGGCCCCGGCCCACCACGGACTACGGGGGCATCGCGCTGGGTCTGCTCGCCGCCGTCTGCTGGGCCTCCTACATCCTGCTCAACCGCACCGTCGGCCGTCGGCTGCCCGGCGTGCAGGGCTCGGCGACGGCCGCGGCGCTGTCGGCGCTGTTCTACGTGCCCGTCGGCATCACCGTGCTCGTGCACAGGACCCCGACCGCGGGCGCCCTCGGCTACGCGGCCGTCGCGGGCATCCTCTCCTCGGCGGTGCCCTTCCTCAGCGACCTGCTGGCGCTGCGCCGCGTGCCGGCGCGCTTCTTCGGCGTCTTCATGAGCGTGAACCCCGTGCTCGCCGCGCTCGTGGGACTGGTCGTCCTGGACCAGGCACTGGGGTGGCCCGAATGGCTCGCCATCACGGCCATCGTCGCGGCGAACGCGGCCAGCGTCCTGACGGCGGGCCGCCCCGCCTCCACGGGACGTCGTGGAGGCGGGCCCGGGGCTACTTGAGCCCGGTCAGGGTGATGCCGCGCACGAAGTAGCGCTGGCTGAGGACGAGGATGACGGCGGTGGGCAGGAACAGCAGGACGGAGCCCGCTGCCGTCAGGTGCCAGAGGGTGAAGTTCTCCTGGTTGAAGAGCGTCAGGCCGACGGGAATGGTGCGCATCTCCTCCGACGTGGTGGCCACCAGGGGCCACAGGAACTCGTTCCACTGGAAGACGAAGGTGAACAGGCCGAGGACGGCGAGGGCCGGTTTGGTCTGCGGCAGGATGATCCGCCAGTAGAGGGTGAACTCGCTCGCGCCGTCCGTACGGGCCGCGTGCAGCAGGTCGTCGGGGATGGGCTGGATGAACTGCCGCATGAGGAAGATGCCGAAGGCGTCCATGAGGAACGGCGTGATCAGGCCCTGGTAGCTGTTCAGCCAGCCGAGGTCGGACATCATCACGTAGAGCGGGATCATCCGCACGAAGAACGGGATCATCAGCGTCGCGAGGATGCCCAGGAAGAGCGTGTTGCGCAGCGGGAAGTCGAACTTCGCGAAGACGTAGCCCACCAGCGGGTCCAGCAGCAGATGGGCGAGCGTGATGCCGCCCGCCACGACGATGCTGTTGACGATGAAGTTCCCGAAGGGCGCCTCCCGGAAGAGGGTGGCGTAGTTGCCCCACTGCGCCGACTCCGGCACGAGTACGGGGTCGCCCGAGAGCGTCTCCCCTTCCGTCTGGAGGGACAGCGACACCATGTAGACGAGGGGGACGAGCGTGATCAGGCTGGAGACCACCAGCAGCACATAGGCGGCGACGTTGCCGAGCAGCAGCCCGCGCCTCCGGGCCCCGGCACGCGCCGCGACCGTCCCCCCGGCTGTTCCTTCGACCGCCGCCATCAGTGCTGCACCTCGCTCCGTCGGCCCAGACGTAGCTGCACCGCCGTGAACGCGACGATGACCAGCAGGAGCAGCACCGAGAGCGCCGAGGAGTACCCGAAGTCGCGGGACCGGAAGGCGACGGTGAAGACGTGGAAGACATACAGGTCCGTGGCCCCGGCCGGGCCGCCCCCGGTGATGATGTACGCCTGCCCGAACGCCTGGAGACCGGAGATCACGGCGATGACGGAGACGAACAGCGTGGTCGGCGCGAGCAGCGGGAGTGTGATGCTCCGGAACCGCTGCCACGTCCCGGCGCCGTCGATGTAGGCCGCCTCGTAGTAGACGTCGGGTATCCCCTGGAGCCCTGCGAGGAACAGCATCATGGTGTAGCCGACGATCTGCCACAGCGTGATGACGACGAGGGTGGCCAGCGGCTCGGTGTTGAGCCACTCCTGTGTCGGCAGCCCCCACCCCGTCAGCAGCCGGTTGAGGATGCCGAGCTGGGGGTCGAGGATGTTGCGCCAGAGCAGCCCGACGACCGCGACCGAGGTGAGGTAGGGCACCAGCAGCGCCAGCCGGAAGGCCGTGCGCCCCCTTAACGGCCGGTTGACGAGCAGCGCGAGGGCCAGGCCCAGGACGATGGAGCCCACCGTGGTGCCCACCGCGAAGAGGAAGGTGACGGTGAAGGCGTTTCGCGCGGCAGGGTCGGCGAAGGCGTCGGCGTAGTTCCCGAGCCCGGTGAAGCGGTCGGCCCTGGGGCCGTCGTGCAGGCTGGTGGTGACGACGTTGGCGATCGGCACATAGAAGAAGACGCCGAAGAACACGATCGCGGGCGCCAGAAAGAGATACGCGGTCCGCGCCTGGCGGCCCCGCAGCGTGAGGCGGCGGCGTGGTGTGGAGGGGGGCCCTGGCGGTTTCTCCGGCATCCCCGCTACCTCTTCAGGAGCTTGCGCGCGGCGGCGACGTACTCCTCGTACGCCTCCTCGACGGGCTTCCCCTCCATGACGACCCCCTGGTAGAGCCGCTTGAAGAGGTCGGTGGTGATCTCGCCGTAGTGGCCCGTCAGATAGACGTCGCGGTACGGGTCCTCGGCGTAGCCGACCCCCTCGGCGAAGGCGCGCGTCGTCGGATCGTCGCGCACCTGCCCGGCCTTGGCCCACGAACGGCGCGGCATCATCATGCCGGCCTCCTTGGTGGCGGCCAGCTCCACGTCGAGTGCCGTGATCCGCTTGATGAAGTCCCAGGACAGGTCCGGGTTCTTCGCCTTCGCGGGGACGAACACACTGGTGCCCGCCAGGATGGTGGACCGCTTCTTGCCGCGCGGGGCCTGGGCGATGCCCAGTTCGAGGTCCGGGCTGCTCTTGGCGATCGGCGCGAGGTCCCAGGGGCCGCTGACGATCATCGCGGCGCGGTCGGCGGAGAGCAGCTTCTGCGGCCCCGAGTAGTCCGTGCCGGGCGGCGGCACGGGGGAGACCTTGTGCCGGTGCACGAGGTCCGCCTGGAACTGGAGTGCCTCCAGGGCGGCGTCGCGGGGCACGAGGAAGTCCTGCGTGGCGCGGTCGTACTGCCGCACCCCGTTCTGGAGCAGCCACGGCCAGGCGTAGGACTGGTCCTGGTTGAGCGCGATGCCGTGCACGTTGTCCCGCGTCAGCTCCTTGGCGGCGGAGACGACCTCGTCCCAGGTGGTGGGGGGCTCGATCCCGGCGCGGTCGAGCATCCGCTTGTTGTAGAGCAGCAGGCTGCACGTGAGGTGGAGCTGCACGCCGTAGGGCTCGCCCCGGTGCGAGTTGTGCCGTACGGAGGCGGGCTGCCAGTCGTGCGGGTAGCCCATCTTCTCGCCGTCCCGCTCGACGTACGGGCGCAGGCTCGCGGCGTCCCCGCTGAGCGCGAACTCCTGCGTCCAGCCGCCGGGTTCCTCCACGAGGTCGGGCACGTTCTCGGAGTTGAAGTCGGTCAGCAGCCGGGTGCGCAAGTCGTCCCACTGGTAGAGCTGCTGCCGCACCGTGACGCCGTGGTCCTTCTCGAACTCCGCGATGACCTTCTGGTACGCCTTGTAGTCGTGCCCGGCGTTCCAGTAGGTCGTGAAGGTGTCGCCGCCGGAACCGCCACCGCCCCCGTTCCCGCCGCCCTCGTCCTCGGGGGCCCCGGCGCCACAGGCCGACAGCGGCAGGGCCGCGGCGGCGCCCGCTGCGGCGCCGAGGAGCCGTCGCCGGGACATCGGCATCGGCATTGGCATCGACATCGGCGGATGCGGTGGATCGCTGGCAGCCATGAAGGGGCTCCTCTCGACGCGCGACTCGGACGCCAAGCCACGCGCGCTGCCCGCCGGTCGGCACGGGCGCACGCGCTCACACTCACGCTCCGGAGTACGGGCGCCACCGAGGGGTCGTCAACCCTCCGGCCGTCCCTATGTGCGCCGTACCGGCGATCCGCGCGGTCCCGGCAGGGCCACGCGGGGACTGCGGCACCGTGCCTCGGGTGACGGGAGGGGCGAGAAGGGGCCTGCGGCCGGGGACGGTGCGGCGGAGGCGGCTGTGGCGGGGGAGGGGAGAGACAAGGGAGCGGCCCCGTCGACGGGGGAGACGACGGGGCCTGCTGCCAGTGTGACATCCCCGGCGCGTTCTGTCCCGGCCTTGCGCCAACCCTGGCGCGCCACGGTGGTCCGGAGGGGCGGGGCGACCCGGTGTGAGGCCCGGCGCGGGACCCGGCGCGGGACCCGGTGCGGAACCGGCGGTGGGGGCCTCAGTCCGGGCTGAACCAGCGGGTGAGGGCCGCCTTCAGCTCGTCGGGGTCCGTGCCCGACCAGGCGACGTAGCCGTCGGGCCGGATGAGCAGGGCGGACGCGGGGCCGTCGGGTGCCGTCGCGGCCACACGGCGCACCCGGTCGGCCCAGGGCTCCGCGACATCGGCGAGCCCGCCGCCTGTGACGGGGCCGCCCCCGCCCGTGAGGTCGAGGAGCACGGCGCGGGCGTCGCGCAGCAGCTCGGCGAGGCGCAGGGTGCGTCCCTCGGCGGTGGTCAGGTCCAGGGGCGGTACGAACCGGCCGGTGGGTTCGTGGGGGTGTTCCTCGCCCATGTCGTAGCGGACGTCGGCGCCCGCCATCGCGTCGGCGATCACGCGCACGTTCTCGGTGCGGCCCAGGAGTTCGGCGAAGAGCCCGCGCAGCGCTGTGACCTCGGTACCGGGCGCCAGCAGCGCCGACCCGGCCCGGGTGTGCGCGACCACGCGCTCGCCGCTCGCGTGGCGCTCGGCCCCATAGCTGTCCAGCAGGTCGGCCGGGGCCCACCCCTGGAGGGTGGCGGCGAGCTTCCAGGCCAGGTTGGCCGCGTCGTGCAGCGCCGTGTTCAGAGTCGGCCCATGGCTGACGTGCGCTGCGTCCCCGGCGAGGAAGACGCGGCCCTCGCGGTAGCGGTCGGCGTTGCGGAAGTTCCGGCCGCACAGTCGGCGGAGCAGGGTGGGCGCGCCCTCGGGCGGCGGGGACAGGGGCAGGCGCACTCCGAGGACCCGTTCGACGCTGTCCGCCATCTCGTCCAGCGACATCGGCTCGCCGGGCCCCGGAGAGCTGCCCGCGGGATGCTCCTCCCACTCCGCCGTGTTGATCAGTGGCCGCTCCGGGTCGTGCGCGAGGAAGGTGAAGACGCCCCGCTCGGTGCGGTGGAAGAGCGCCGGGATCTCGCCGAGGCCGTCGATCACGACGCGCCCACGCGGCCCGGCACGGAAGCGGTCGCTCGGCGCGACGAGGGCCGACCGGTCGACGACGTGTCCGTCGACGGTGCCGGGGAAGGTGATCCCCGCCTGCTTGCGCACCAGGCTCCGGCCGCCGTCGCAGCCGACGAGATAGCGGGCCGCGAGGGTCGTACGGGTTCCTTCGGGGCCGCGTGTCACGACGTCTACCCACTCGTCGCGCTGGCCGAAGGACAGTACCTCCCAGCCCCGCCTTACCTCCGCGCCGAGTTCGGCCGCGCGCTCGCTGAGCACACGTTCGAGATCGCGCTGGTTGACCGGCAGGAGATACATCGGGTTCTGCTCGCCGAGCGCGACCAGCGGCAGCGGCAGCCCGCCGTAGAACGCGCCGGGCGCGGGTTCGGGCGCTCCGCGGCCTCCGCAGCGTTCGTAGAGGCCGCGGTGGTCCAGCAGCCGCACGACCTGCCCGGCGAGGCCGTGCGCCTTGTCCGCCGGGTCGGGTTCCGGGCGTCGTTCCAGTACCAGGGCCCGTACTCCCGCGAGGCGCAGTTCGCAGGCGAGGAAGAGGCCGGTGGGTCCACCGCCGACGATGACGACATCGAACATCGCTGACCGCTCCTGTGAGGTGTGTGAGGCTCCGCGGCATGCGCGCGCGGATGCCGTTTTAGATACAGAGGTGTACCTAAGAGCGGTCACGGTAGGCCGCCGCGATAAGATACGCAAGTGAATCCAAAGAGCGAGCGGGAGCCCGAGCCGAAGCGCGGGGCGAGCGGGGCGGCGCATGGTGGTGGCGCGTCCCGTCGGCGCGGGCTCGCGCTGGAGAACGCGATCCTCGACGCCGCGTGGGACGTGCTGGCCGAGCACGGCTACCCCGGCTTCACCTACGAGTCGGTCGCAGCCCGCGCCGGTACGAGCAGGCCCGTGCTCTACCGGCGCTGGCCCCGGCGCGAGGACCTGCTGCTGGCCACGCTCACCAGGTCCTGGCGGCCGATCGAGGTACCCGACACCGGTGCTCTCCGCGACGACGCGCTCGGCTTCCTCCGCAACGCCCGCGCGGGCCGCACGCACATGATCACGATGATGAGCGTGCAACTGGCGGACTACTTCCGCGACACGGGCACCGGCTTCGCCGAACTGCGCGACGCCCTCCTCGCCCTCACCCCGAACCGCGCGGCCCCCTTCGAGACGATCGTCGCCCGCGCGGTCGCACGGGGCGAACTGCCCGACGTGCCACGTCCGCCCCGCGTGGTGAACCTGCCGTTCGACCTGTTGCGGCACGACATGCTGATGACGATGCGACCGGTGTCGGACGAATCGATCACCGAGATCGTGGACGAGGCGTGGCTGCCACTGCTGGGGGTCTCCGGGGCCCGTGTCGGAGCGTCTGCACGTCAAGATCATCTCCCGGATTCCTCCCGGTGCTCGGGGACATAGGTGCGATCCTCAGCAGATTCACGGGGCTCAATGAGGTAGACGCGGTCGTCCATCAGAACAAGGCCACTCCGCAGGGCACTGGCTTGTCCCCCTCTGGGCTGGCTCTTCGTCACATGTCCACCACGAACAGCGCCCGACGCGTGCGAAAATCCCACTCGCTGATCGCTACTGCGGAGAGGGCGCGCCGCTCGGCAGCCGGGTCCTGGTCGCCCACAACGCGCAGTTCGACTACGACTTCTTGGCCCACGAGTTCGCCCGCGCACCGCTGGCGATCGGGACGTCCGCATCGTGGGCGGCGGCGCGACGATCCTGGAGTACGTGAACGCCGGCCTGATCGACGAGTTCTCGATCGCGCTCCCACCTGTGCTGTTCGGCTCCGGAATCCGCCTGTTCGAGGGCGTGGACGCCGGCCGCGTGGCCCTGGAGCAGGTCCGCGCGGAGTCCTCCTCAAGGGTGACGGACCTGACCTGCACCGTCCGGAAGCGGTAACTGTCCCGAACTCGGCGCTCTCCCGCCGTCGTCGCCAGGACGTAGAGCGGGGTGTGCCCGGTGTTGTTCTGCCCCAGACACCGCCAGACCACCGCCTCACTTGTGTCGCGCACCGTAGATGTGACACGGCTTCTGTGCTTGTTCCTTAACTTTGTTCGTCACGTTCGGTGATATTTGCGGGGCGTTTGACGTCTTGCCGACGTCGTAGTGGCCGGCCGGGTGGCGGTTCCTGGAACCGGGTGACCCGCCGGCGGGGGTCGGTCCTCCGGCTTGTCTTCGAGCGTGCTCCAAGTCCTAGCGTCGGAGGCGTTCGTCAGCCCTCGACGAGGTATCGCCCGGTCCGCCGGGCAGGAGGAGTATCCGCGCATGATTGATCGAACCACGCTCGGCTCGCCCGGTCTCACCGTCAGCGCGATGGGCCTGGGGTGCATGGGGATGAGCGAGAGCTATGGCGCCGCCGACTGGGACGGCGGCCTGGCCACCATCGACCGGGCCCTGGAGCTGGGCATCACGTTCCTGGACACCTCCGACTCCTACGGCACCGGGCACAACGAGGTGCTGGTGGGCCGGGCCGTCCACGGCCGCCGGGACCAGGTTCAGGTGGCCACCAAGTTCGGCATCGACCGCAGTGCCGGTGACCGGGCACGCCGCATCCGCGGTGCCCGGGACTACGTGCTGCGCTCCTGCGACGCCTCGCTGCTGCGGCTGGGCGTCGAGGTGATCGACCTGTACTACGCCCACCGCCCGCCCCAGGACGTGGAGATCGAGGAGACCGTCGGGGCGATGGCCGAGCTGGTCGAGGCGGGCAAGGTCCGCCATCTGGGCCTGTCCGAGGTCGACGGCGAGCTGCTGCGCCGGGCGCACGCGGTACACCCGATCACCGCGGTGCAGAGCGAGTACTCGCTGTGGACCCGCGACGTCGAGGCGGTCACTCCGGTGATGGCCGAGCTGGGGGTCGGGCTGGTGCCGTACTCGCCGCTGGGGCGGGGGTTCCTGACCGGCAACCTGGACCGCTCCACACTGGGCGAGAAGGACTTCCGGCGCACCAACCCCCGCTTCGCCGGCGAGGCGGGCGAGGCCAACGAGAAGATCGCGCAGACCGTGCGCGGGGTGGCCGACCGGCTGGGTGCCACCCCGGCCCAGGTGGCGCTGGCCTGGGTATACGCCCAGACCGAGCGGCTCGGGGTGGCGGTGGCGACCATTCCGGGCACCCGCAGCCCGGCCCGGCTGGAGCAGAACGCGGCCGCGCTGGAGCTCACCCTGGACGCCGAGGCGCTGGCCGCGCTGGACCCGCTGAGCGACCAGGTGACAGGCGAGCGCTACACCCCCGCACACACCGCTGAGGTCGCTCGGAGTTAGTCGACGGGCTCGACGCGCACGACATCCAGCTCGACGACATCGTTGACGTCGAGCCGGTCGATGAAGTTGGGGCAGGGCGGGGCGGGCGGAGGGTTCTCCAGCCCGGCCTGGTGGTGCCACAGCTCGGCTTCGCGGTGTTCGCCGTGGCCCATGTGGTGCAGGTAGAGGCAGAAGGCGCCGCCACAGGCGTCGGCGCCCGCGGCGAAACTGCGTGGCGGGCGCCGACCGGTGGCGCCGTCGGTGCGAGCGAGCTTCCTGCACCGGCAGCGGCACCGCCACCAGGACCTCGCGCAGGAGCGCGAAATTGCGCCGGGGCGGGGAGCACGGCTGTCGCCGAGGGCTCGGTCCCCGGTTCGGTCCTGTCGTCTCAGCTTGCCCTTATCCTCGGGCCCGGCCGTGTGGTCGCTCTTTGGAGTGATTGCTGGGTATGAGGGGGTCTTCCTGGTGATTCTGAACTCTCCAATGGAGTGCGGGAGTTCGCCAGGGGGTCCGTGGGATGAGTGTGCTGGTGCCGGTCGGCGGACGGGAGGCGCTGGCGGAGCTGTCCCGCTTCCGGACAGCCTTCTACGGGTGCCTGTCGGCGCGGGCCGATGCGTTCTTCGAGCTGACCGAGGCGTTGTTGTGTGCGGACGGGCCGACCCGGACACCGGTCGAGCTGTCGCTGCTCGCCGAGCATCAGCGGGGCTACGGCTCGTTGTACGGCGCCTTGAACCGCGGCCGTCTGAACACAGACCGGCTGCGCGACCTGCTGGTGTCCCTGCCGCTGCCGCGTTTCGAGGGGCGGCTCGTGCTCACCGTGGACGTCTCGGCGTGGCTGCGCTCGGACGCGGCCTGCTCGCCGGAGCGGCTGTTCTGCCACGTCCATGGCCGCTCGCGTGAGGCCGCGCAGATCATCCCGGGGTGGCCGTACTCCTTCGTCGCCGCGCTCACTCCGGACCGTACGTCGTGGACGCGGGTCCTGGACGCGGTCCGGCTGGGGCCCGCCGACGACGCGGCGGCCGTCACCGCCGACCAGCTCCGGGCCGTGGTCGAGCGGCTGATCGCGGCCGGTCAGTGGCAGCGCGGCGACCGGAACATGCTGGTCGTGATGGATGCGGGCTATGACGTGATGCGCCTGGCCTGGGTGCTGCGTGACCTGCCCGTCGAGCTTGTCGGACGTCTGGCGCTCGGACCGCGTCCTGCGGCTGCCGAAGCCCACACTCAAGGAGTACGCTGCGGCCTACCCCCACGGCGGCCGGCCGCCCAAACACGGCAAGGAGTTCCGCCTCGCCCGGCCCGAGTCGTGGCCGGAGCCGTCGGTGACGACCCTCAACGACACCTCCCGCTACGGCAAGGCCGAAGCCCGTGCCTGGGACCGGCTGCACCCGAAGTTGCAGCAGCGGTCCGCGTGGATCGGCCACGACAGCGAGCTCCCCGTCATCGAGGGCACGCTGATCCGGCTCAACGTCGATCACCTGCCCGGCGACCGCGACGCACCACCGGTGTGGCTGTGGTCCTCGGCCACCGGCGCCACCGAGGACGACGTCGACTTCACCTGGTCCTGTTACCTGCGCAGATTCGACCTGGAACACACATTCCGTCTGTTCAAGCAGTCGCTCGGCTGGGCCCGCCCACGGTTACGCGACCCGCGGGCCGCAGACCGGTGGACCTGGCTTGTGATCGTCGCGCACACTCAGCTCTCCGCCTCGCCGCACCGCTCGCCGCCGACCGGCGCAAGCCCTGGGAGAAGGCCACCAGCCCCGGCCAGGTGCTCACGCCGGCCCGCGTCCGGCGCGGGTTCCGGCACCTCCGCCCGAACCTCGCCCAGCCAGCCCGTGCACCGAAACCCAGCCGCCCCGGGCCCGGACGTCCACCCGGCTCCAGGAATCGACACCCGGCCAGCCGCTACGACGTCGGCAAGACCGTCAGACGCCCCGCGAATATCACCGAACGTGACGAACAAGGTTAAGGAACAAGCTGAGCGTCACAGGAGCGGGCGGACGGAGCGGGCGGGTCAGTCAGTCCGGGAGCCGGCCCTCTTCGACGGCCACGGCCTCATCGGTACGGCCCGCGAGCCGGTAGGAGGCCGCCAGATGGGCACGTACGCGGCTCGTGTCGGGGTGATCCGCCCCGAGCGTGCGTATCCGGGCCGCGAGCACGCTCTCCTCAAGCCGGGCGGCGTCCTCCGGACGGCCGCTCTTGCGGAGGGAGTCGGCGAGGTTGGCCTGCGCGGTCAGGGTGTCCGGGTGCCCATGACCGAGCGAACGTTCCCGCTCGGTGAGCACCTGCCGGTGCAGCGCGACGGCGTCCTCACTGCGCCCGGCCTCCTGGTAGTAGACGGCGAGATTGGCGCGCACCGTATGGGTGTCGGGGTGGTCGGGGCCCAGGACGCGCTCGCTCTCGACGCGGTTGCTCTCGCCCTGGAGGATGGCCTCCGCGGTGCGCCCCGCGTGCCAGTACGACGAGGTGAGATGGACCCGGGCCCGGAGTGTGTCCGGGTGGTCGGGGCCGAGGACGCGCTCGCGGTCCGCCAGGAGGCGCTCGCTGAGCGCCACCGCCTCGTCCATGCGCCCGGCCCTCCGGTACGAGAAGACGAGGTTGGCCCGTGCGGTGAAGGTGTCGGGGTGGTCGGGGCCCAGCAGCCGTTCGCGGTCGGCCAGGACGGTTTCCTCCAGCGGCACGGCCTCCGCCGTACGCCCCGCGTTGCGGTACGAGGCGGCGAGAGCCGCGCGCGCCCCGATCGTCTCCGGCGCCTCCGCGCCCAGCAGCCGCTGCCGGTCGGCGAGCACGCCCTCCTCCAGCGGAATGGCCTCGTCGGTACGCCCCGCCTGCCAGTAGGAGTGGGCGAGGTCGGCCCGTGCGTCCAGGGTGTCCGAGTGGTCGGGGCCCAGGCGCCGTTCGCGGTCGGCGAGCACGTTCTCCTGGAGCGGGATCGCCTCGTCCGTACGCCCCGCGCTCCGGTACGAGGCGGCGAGACCGGCGCGCGCCCTGACCGTCTCCGGGTGCTCAGCGCCGAGAGCCTCTGTGCACGCCTCGCACAGCGCCCGCCAGTAGTCGACCGCTGCGGAGTACAGGCCCACACCGTCGAGACTGCGCCCGGCGGTGAACAGCACCTCGTGCGGTCCGGGGTGCCACAGATGGTCCTCCGCGCAGCTGCGCAGCGCCCCCGCATTGGCGCGCAGCACCGCGGCGAGGCCGGACTCGGGGGCGTCGAGCTGCGGCCATGCGCCGAGCAGAGCATCGGCGGTCGTACGCGCCGCCTCCGCCTCCGCCTGCGACGGAGTGTGCTCGCGCGCGGCCCGCGCGGTGAGGGCGTGCACCCGGACGCTGTCGGGAGCGCCGTCCTTCTGCCAGCTCAGCAGCCCGTACCGGTGGAGCAGGCCGAGAGCGGCGCGCACCTGCGCTGCGGTGACGGGCCCGGCCCCTGCCCCTGCCGGGGACGTCGTGGGCGCGGCGGAAGCCGTGGGCGCCCCGGGCGTGCGATGCCGTGCGAAATACTCGACGACGGGCGCGGTTGTCCAGAACGACTCGGGGTGCCCCGCAGGGTCGAGCAGCCCGGCCAGCTGCATACCGGGACTGGCGAGGCCCGCCGGGTCATGGGCGTCCGCGGCGTCCAGGTTCAGCAGGAGGGTCACGTCGACCGCACGCCCGTAGCCGTCGCCGTCGGCGTGGACGGGGAACAGCCGGTCCAGACCGGTGCGGCGGTCACGGACCAGCCGGAGATAACCGGAGCAGCTCTCGCCCATGTCGATCATGTAGGCGGCGGCGTGGCTGAGCGCCAGCGGCAGCTGCCCCAGTGCTTCCGCCAGCGCACCTGACTCGTCGTCGCACAGCTGCGAGCAGCCCGCCTCGGCCAGCCGCGTACGGAGATAGGCGCCGGACTCCGCCGGGGTGAAGACCCCGACCTCCACGAGCCGCCTGCCGCCGCCGGTCACGGCGGCATCGCGGCGGCGCGTGGTGGCCAGCACCCAGCCGTTCTCCGCGTCGCCCGACGGCCACCAGCCGGACATGCCCACCAGGTCGCCGACGTCGTCGAGCACGACGAGCCAGCTGCGGTCCGTGCCGGCCAGCCAGTCGAGGAAGCAGCGCCCGTCCTGCTCAGGGTCTTCCCCCGTGGCGCCGGGGGCCCGTACGCGGGAAGCGGCCCGCGCGTACGCGAGCACCACGTCCCGGACCTCGGCTGCGGGCACCCACACCACCAGGTCCGTGCCCGTGGCGATGGCCTCGCGGGCGTAGGCCGCGGCCAGTTGCGACTTTCCCACGCCGCCACCGCCTGACAGCACCTGGGCCAGCACCACCGTGCAGCCCAGCCGCCGGGCCGCGTCGATACGGCTCCGGACCGCCTCGCGCGACTGCGAGGCCGAGGCCGGAACGGGCGGTGTGCCGATCCGCATCGGCCAGGAGACCGCCTCGGGCAGATGGTAGTGATGGTGCGCCTCGTATCTGTTGATGACGCTGGCACCGTCGCCGATCGCGGACGCCACGACATCGCCTCCGGCCGCGACACTCACGCCCTCGCTCTCGGCCGAGACGCGTCCGCCTTCATCCCCGCCTTCACCCCCGCTTTCCACCGTGACCTCCGGTCGCGCCGACACCGGTGCTCCTGCGGCTCTCCCGCGCCGCCGAGGCCATCTGCTCACCGCTCGCTGTCCTCACCGAGCGCGCTGTCGACGACATCGCCGCGCACCGCCATCCCCTGGTCCCCGGCGGTCACATCGGGGTCGGGACCGGCACCGTCGGCGGGGCCGCTTCCGCGACGCGGTGGTGGCTGTGCCGAGGGCGGGCCGGTGACCCTGCTGCGGGGGCCGATCGCCGTGCCGACCACGCTGCCGCCGACCGCAAGCCCGCCATGGCCCGCACCGATTCGCGGGTTACGGTCGTCGCCACCGCCACCGCCACCGCCACCGCCACCGCCACCGCCACCGCCCCTGCCGTCGCGCCGGCCGAGCAGTGGCCACAGGGCCAGCGCGCAGCCGACTACACCGGTCACCGCGCCGATCAGGCCCGCGACTTGCTCGCCCACGTCCAGCCCGCCCAGGACGCACAGGAGCACCAGCCCGACCGCCGTGCCACCGCAGACGAGAGCGAGCGTCCATAACGCGCCGCGCCGCCGTCCGGGACTCCCCGTCATCACTGCCCCTTCGCCCAAGCCGCCGCACGCTACCGGTCACTGCTCGACGATGACCGTTCACCACCCAGCGTACGGTCGTGCGCTTCGAGACGCCGCTATGCGATTCAGGCCACGGGAACCCGGTGCGGGGCCCTGCGCTTCTCGTACCTGCTGTGAACTTGACTCTCGGAGATCTTGGAGTTTCCCGGTGCGGCGGCATGGTCAACGGGCATGCTCGGGTAGTTCCGTCGACCGATGCAGCCTGTCGAGGTGCCTGTTGTCCCTCCGCCCCCGTTCCGGTGAGCAAGTCCCGCCTTTGACCGCGCGGATCGCGTGGGCGAGCAACCCGGGCGGTACGACGGCGATATGGGTTTGTGACCGCCTTGACGGGCTGTGGAACGACGAGGACCTCGCCGACCGGTACCGGCGCGACGGTCGGCCGAGCCTCTCACCGGCCCAATGGGCCGCCGTCTGTGTCCTGCGGTTCCTGCTCGGTCTGTCGGACCGGCTGGGCGAGCTGGCCGATGAGGACGGGGGACGCCGTTACGGCCGACCGGTCCGCCTGGGGAAGAACCCCACCAGACCCAAGACCAGGATCCTCGCCACCGGACACGACGCAGTCCGGTTCCTGGAACACCTCTACCGGCAGGGCACGGACCGCATGTCCATGTTCCGGCCAACCGCTCGCACGGCAACACCGGCGGCGACGCGACGGCACGTACGGGACCGAGTGCGAGCCGTCGCGTCCCTGCTGACCGCAGAAGAAGGCACTCGGCACAACCGACAGTAAGGAAGCAGCAGACATGAGACGCACCCGCAAGCGCACTCTCGCCACCACGGGCGTGGCGGCACTCTCCGCCCTGGCCGCCCTGACCCTCCCGCTCGTCACAGGGGGTACCGCCACCGCGGCCGCCCCGTGCGACTACCCAGCGCAGCAGCTCGACCTGACCGACTGGAAGGTGACTCTGCCGACCGGCTCGAGCGGCTCGCCGACCGAGATCAAGCAGCCCTCCCTGGCCACTTACGCGTCGGCTCCCTGGTTCATGGTGAACTCCGCGTGCACCGGCGTCCAGTTCCGGTCGGCGGTCAACGGGGTCACGACGTCCGGCTCCAGCTATCCCCGCTCCGAACTGCGCGAGATGACCGACGGCGGCACCGAGAACGCCTCCTGGTCGGCCACCTCCGGCACCCACACCATGACCTTCCGGGAGGCGTTCAACAAGCTGCCGAACGACAAGCCGCACCTCGTCGGTGCCCAGATCCACGACGGCGACGACGACGTGACGGTCTTCCGTCTGGAGGGCACCAGCCTCTACATCACCAAGGGCGACGACACCCATCACAAGCTGGTGACCAGCGACTACAAACTGCACACCACCTACGAGGGCAAGTTCGTCGTCAGCGGTGGCAAGATCATGGTGTACTACAACGGCGTCCTCCAGACGACCATCTCGCACACCGCGTCCGGGAACTACTTCAAGGCCGGCGCGTACACCCAGGCCAACTGCGGGAACTCCTCCCCGTGCAGCAGCTCCAACTACGGGCAGACGAGCATCTACAAGCTCCAGGTCACCCACGACTGAGCGACGAGGCGGTACCGGGCCTCGGGCCAGATGATCAATTGACCTTGATCCGCAGGGTCATGGCCCTGCCCGATTCGTTGTTCAGCACGCCGCGCGTGCTGGGCGTCGACGACTTCAACGCCTGCCCCTGACATACCCACGTCGGTTCGGCCTGGTCAGGTGTGCGCGATACACCAGCCCAGCTTGTTCCCGCGTCTGTCCGCCTTGGCCAAGCTGTACGCGGCGGACCGCTCGCTACGCCCTCTCACTCAGCCGGGAGGAAGCGTCACTCAGTGGGAAGCGGCCGCCAAAATTGCTTCGGCAATACTTCCGCTGTGCTGCGACATGATGGCGAAGTGGTCTGTCGCGATATTGATGACGTGCTCGAAGTCGGCGTCGGGCAGAGCGGGAGCAGTTGGCCACCAAGAAGGCTGACGGGTGGCGCGAAGGAGTGTCTTTTGGATACTCGTTTTACCCCAGCGGTGACCGTAGGGAAATTCGATATACCTACCCAGGGCTGTCACCGTGGCGTAGTCGAATCCGTCCGCCTGGTTGGCCTGATCTGCAAATTGACGGAGCAGGGACGTCAGCGCCGCGTCATCCCGAACTACCGCATCGGTGCTGGGCGGATCGATCATCACAACAGAGTGCGGATAACTTCCTCCCTTCTCCAGGATCGCTGAAATGGCCTCGGCGAAATAGGCTCCTGACGAGTGGCCCACGAGGACGAAGGGAGCGTTCTGGACAAGCTCGGCTACGGTAGTGGCGAGCGCTTGAGCTGCTGCTTCCGAGTTGGTGGGGAGCGGTTCTTCCTCGCGATAACCTGGAAGACCCAGGGCGTAAGTCCTGAGATGCCGGCTAAGGTGTCCTGCCACCTGTGTGCAGGAAAATCCGTTGCCTACCGGTGCGATGGAGTCAATGCAGACCACGAGGGTCTCACCGTCTCCGTCGCACAGCTTGACGGGGTTACGTAAATCCTTGTGACCTGCCAGATCCGAGAATGACGGTCGTTTCCGTGCTGCTTCGGTCGCTATTCGAGTAGCCCGACGTCCTTCTCCCCGGCGAATCGCTGCTGTGAACATCTCGACGACGTCAGCCGCGTCTGGCGGTACTGCGCTGTTCCGGGCTGCCGGGTTCGCGGAAGTTCCGGACGGTGTGGAAGCAGTCCCTGGATTTTTGCTCGGAGGACTGCTCTTGCCTTCGGGTTCCATTTGGGCCGTTGCCTGTAGGAGAGACGTGAGGTATTCGGCCAAGGCCCGGGGCGTGGGGTAAATGAATACTGCGGTAGTGGGGAGACGGGCATCGGTTGCGGCGTTCAGACGATTGCGCAACTCGACTGCCATGAGTGAGTCCACGCCCATGTCAGCGAAGTTGCGTTGGAAGTCTTCCGCCCGCGGATGCTTGTGGCCGAATACGGTGGCCGTGGTAGCGAGAACCAGCTCATTGACCGCTTGCGGCAATGCTGCGGCGTCCAAACCTGCCAGAGGCTTGCGCGGGCCAGTATCTTGCGATCGGAATGACCTGTGGATTTTCGAGCGATTACCGGTGCCCACAAGACTTGCCAGCAGGGCGGGTGCCGCATGTGACTCGACGGCCGTGGACAGCGCCTCGCTGTCAATCGGAGTGGCGATCAGTGCGGGTGAGTATGTCCGAATCGCCTGGTCGAAGAGGTCGAGTCCTTCCCGCTCGGTCATCGGCTTCATACCGGTGCGGCTGATTCGATGCAGATCGGCGCTCGTGAGGTGAGCGGTCATGCCGGTCGGGGTATTCCACACTCCCCAGGCGATAGAGGTGGCGGGCAGCCTTTTGGCTCGGCGATGCTGGGCCAGGCCGTCGAGGAAGGCGTTGGCGGCGGCGTAATTTCCCTGTCCGGGGCTTCCGAAGACGCCGGAAACGGAGGAGAAAACGATGAACCTGGCCAGTCCGCTGTCTTGGGTGAGGTCGTGGAGGTGGACGGCCGCTTCGACTTTCGGGCGCATGACTTTGCGTACCTGGTCTGCCGTAAGCCGGGTGAGGGTGGCGTCGTCGAGTACGCCGGCCATATGCACCACGGCGGTGAGCGGATGCTGGGGCGGTATGCCGTCGAGCAGCTGTGACAGGTCGTCCCGGTCGGCAACGTCGCACTGGACGATGGTGACCTGAGCGCCGAGCTCCGCGAGTTCGGCGCTCAGGTTGTCAGCGCCGACGGCTGCCGCTCCCGTCCGTGAGGCGAGTACCAAGTGGGTGACCCCGTGTTCGGTCACGAGATGGCGGGCGATGAGTTTGCCGATGCCGCCGGTGGCACCGGTGACAAGGACGGTTCCGTTGGGGTCCAGAGGTGCGGGGGCGACCGCGGCGGGGGGCCTGCGCCGCACGAGCCTTGGACTGCTCACCACGCCGCGCCGCACGGCGACTTCAGGGTAGGAAGGCCCTGCCGCGGCAGCTTTTGCCCACGCGTTGGATGAGTTGTCGAGATCGAACAGAACGAAGCGGTCCGGGTGCTCGATTGCCGCGGTTCGGACGAGTCCCCGGAGCGCACTCTGCTCAGGGCGGACGTCGTCGCCGTCGTCGACCGCCACCGCATGAGATGTGGCGATGGCCAACGTGGTGGTGGCGAACCGTTCGTCGGTGGCCCATTGGGCCAGCACCCGTAGCGTGTATTCCGTCAGCAGGATCGCTGACTTCGCGGTGTCCGGTTCCGCGTGAGACCGGCCGTACGGGGAGAGCACGGGAACCGTATTGCTTCCATCGAGCAGGCACCTTTCGACGCTTTCGATGTCGTGGCAGATCGCCAGACGCGGATCGTTGCCTGCGGTGAGGATGCCGGCAGCGTCGAGGATGCACAGATCCTCGGGTGTGGATTCCTGGAACGAGGCGGTCGGTGTCCATTGGAGCTGGAGGAGTGACGCGGACTCCGCCGGCTGGATTGCCCGCATCAGCTGGGCTTGCGAGACCGGACGCGTGGACAGACCCGCGATGCGGGCCACGTGGCGGCCGGATTCATCGAACAGGTCCATACCGACAGACTGACCGGAGCGCTGGGTGAGGTGGGCCCTGAGGGTGTCGGATCCCGGACGGATGAGGCGGGCACCTTCGGCGGAGAACAGGAGAGGAACCTGACGCTCCGAGATCTCGCCGGCTGAATCGATGCTCTTGAGTTGCCAATGAGCCGTGGCGTCCAGGAGCAGGGGGTGGATCCCGAAAACGCTCGCTTCCGAGCGATATCGCGGCGGTATTTTTACCTCGACGAAGACTTCTCCATCCCGCTGCCAGATTGCGTGAACATTCTGGAAGTCCTCTCCGAAATGGTAACCGCGCCTGGTCAATGCGGGGTAGAGGTCCGTGGTGTCCACCGACTCTGCGCCGGCGGGCGGCCAGGTCGTCATATCAGCGCAAGGCTGCTCCTGGACGTCAGCGCTGGGGTTCTTCAGGTACCCGGATGCGTTGCAGGTCCAGGTGTCGTCTTCTTCTTGGCCGACGGTCCTCGGCTCCTGTGAGTTGATGGTGATGCGGCGCCGGCCCGCGCCCTCGTCGCTGCCGATCCTGACCTGTAGTCGGACCGCGCCCTGGTCGGGGAGATACAGCGGGCTGAGGAACGTCAGCTCTTCCACCTCAGGGCAGCCGACCCGGAGTCCGGCCTGTAGTGCCATGTCCAGCATCGCCACCCCCGGCATCACCACGGTTGTCAGCACCGTGTGGTCGGCCAGCCAGGGATGAGATTGCAGCGACACGCTGCTGAGGGCGATCCACTCGTCGGTTCCGGCAAGTCCCGTGACCGGGCCGAGCAGTGACTGGTCGGCCGGTGCCCCGCCGGAGCGGTCCTCCTCGCGCGCCCGACTCGGCCCGTCGGAACCGACCCAGTAGTGCTCGTGCTGGAAGGCGTAGGTGGGGAGCACCGCCTTCGTGTTCCCGCTGTGGTGCTCCGGGAAGAGATTGACGTTGTACCCGGCTACGTACAACTGGCCCAGGGCAGTGAGGAGTTCCTCGGTCTCCGGCCGGTCGCGGCGCATCACGCCGATGACGCGCGGTTCGTCTCGTGTGGCCGCCTCGGCGGTGAAGGCTTCCAGGGACTCGGCGATGGCCGGGGTGAGGACTGGATGTGGCGAGAGCTCCAGAAATTGTGTGTGGCCCTGTTCGAGAAGGGAGGTCGTGGTGTCCAGCAGGCCGACACGGTTCCTGAGGTTCTGATACCAGTAATCGGCGCCCAACTGGCGCCCGTCGATCGGGGAGTGGTGTGACCGGCCGTCTACGGTGCTGTACATGGGGATGCGGGTGGCACCAGGCCGGATGTCGGCGAATTGTTCCAACAGCTGGTTTCGCAGGGTCTCGACCTGGGGGCCGTGGGACGCGTAGTCGACGCCGATCCTGCGGGCGCGGACCCCTTCGGTTCGGCACCGCTCGAGGAACTCGCTGACGGCTTCGGTCTCTCCGCTGACGGTCCAGTGGGTCGGGCTGTTGGCAGCTGCGACGCCGATGTGCCCAGTCCATGGCTCGAGGAGCCCGTTGAGCTGTTCGGGCGCAGCCCAGACCGAGGCCATCGCGCCGTGACCGGACAGTGCTGACAGCGCCTGACTGCGCAATGCGACGACTTTCGCGGCGTCCTCCAGGGTCAGAGCCCCGGCGACGCAGGCTGCGCTGATTTCCCCTTGGGAGTGGCCGGCGACCGCGTCCGGGACGACGCCGTGGTGCTGGAGGGTCGCCGCCAGCGAGGTCATGACGGCGAAGAGCGCGGGTTGGATGACGCTGTCCGCCTCCAGGCCGGGCACCTCCGGTGCTTGGCTCAGCACGTCCAGAACCGACCAGTGGGTGAACGGGCGCAGGGCTTGGTCAGCCGCGTCCAATGATTCCCGGAATATCGTCGAGCTTTGGTAAAGGCGCTGCCCCATGCGGGGCCACTGGGAGCCTTGGCCTCCGAAGACGAATACGATTTTGCCTCGTGGTCCGGTGGTGCCGGTGACGACACCCGTTTCCGGTCGGCCTTCGGCAAGCGCGTCAATGCGGGCCGCGGTGGCGGCCGTGTCGCCGGCGAGGACGACTGCCGAGTGTGTGAAGCGCGTGCGTGTGGTTGCGAGGCTGCGGGCGATGTCCTGATAAGAGAGCTCTGTGTGTTGCTGGATGTGCCAGCGAAGACGTGCTGCCTGTGCTTTCAAGGCGGTTTTTGATTTTCCCGACAGGATCCAGGGGACGAGTTCTGCTTCGGGACCGCTCTGCGGGATCGGGCTGGCAACGTCTTCGGCGGTCGGGCCAGGCGCTGTCCCGTCTCCCTTTTGGGCGGAGCCAGGGGCGGCAGGCGTCGGTACGAGACCGGGGGTGTCGGGACTCTGCTCGAGAATGAGGTGGGCGTTGGTTCCGCTGATGCCGAACGAGGAGATACCGGCCCGGCGCGGCCGTCCTGTGCTGGGCCACTGCTGTGACCGGGTGAGGACGCTGACGGTGTCGGAGGACCAGTCCACCTGGGGTGTGGGCTCATCCACGTGAAGGGTCTGGGGGAGCACGCCGTGGTGCATGGCCATCGCCATCTTGATGACGCCGCCGACACCGGCGGCGGCAAGGGTGTGGCCTATGTTGGACTTCAAAGAGCCCAGGTACAGGGGCACCGGCGTTCCGTCGCCGTTGGCAGGGCGGCTTCGTCCATATGTGGCCAGCAGGGTTTCGGCCTCGATCGGGTCGCCGAGCACGGTGCCGGTACCGTGCGCCTCGACGGCGTCCACGTCCGCGGCTGACAGACGGGCAGCGGTCAGGGCGTCACGGATGACCTGCTGCTGGGCGATTCCGTTGGGGGCTGAGAGCCCATTGCTTGCCCCGTCCTGGTTGACGGCGCCGGCGCGGATGGTTGCCCAAACCCGATGGCCATGACGTTTGGCCTCCGAGAGCCTTTCCAAGGCAAGTACCCCGGCTCCCTCGCCCCAGCCGGTGCCGTCGGCGGCCGCGGCGAATGATTTGCATCGCCCGTCGGGCGACAGGCCCTTCTGCCGTGCGAACTCGGTGAAGGCCATGGGGGTCGCCATGATGCTGACGCCGCCGGCCAGGGCGAGCGCGCACTCGTCGCGTCGCAGGGCCTGACAGGCCAGGTGCACGGCGACCAGCGATGACGAACAGGCGGTGTCGACGGTGAGGGCGGCGCCTTGCAGACCAAGGGCGTAGGCGATGCGGCCGGATACGACGGCGTGGGACACACTGGTCGGCCGGTAGCCTTCGGTCCCATCGGATTGCCGCCAGCCGTCCGAGTAGTCGAGACTGGCGACTCCGGCGTAGACGGCGGTGCTGGACCCGCGCAGCTCGGTCGGGTCGATGCCGGCGTGTTCGAGCGCCTCCCAGGCGGTCTCGAGCATGACACGTTGCTGCGGATCGAGCGTGGCGGCCTCGCGAGGGGATATCCCGAAGAATTCGGCGTCGAACATTGCGGCGTCGTACAGGAAACCACCGTGGTGTACGTAGGTGGTTCCGAGCGCATCCTTGTCTTCGGAGAAGAGGCTGTCGAGATTCCAGCCGCGGTCGGTCGGGAAGGGGCCGATGGCGTCGCCGGCGCTTGCGACGAGGCTCCACAGATCGTCCGGTCCGGTTACTCCGCCGGGGTAGTGGCATCCCATTCCTACAATGGCTATGGGCTCATTTCTGGCGTCTTCCATCTCCTTGAGCTGCTGTCGGCTACTGTGCAGCTCAGAGGTTGCGCGCTTGAGGTAGTCAAGGAGTTGCTGCTCGTTGTCCGTCATGGTCTTCGGCACCTCTTCGCTTCTAGTCGTGATTGTCGTCGCGGTGGTCGAGCTGTTGGGTGCCGTTGTCGATGATGGCAAACAATTCGTCGGCGGTGGCAGCCGTAAGGTCGTCCCCGGAACGCGCAGCCTGTGGGGCCTGCGCGCCCTCTGAGATCTCTGCTAGAAGGGCTTTGAGCCTGGCTTCGACGGCGCTGCGTTCGGTCTGGCTTCCTGAGAATTCGGCCAGCGCGGACTGGAGTTTTTCGAGTTCGGTGTCCCACGACAGTGAGCCGGACGTCGGGACCGCCATCTCCGTGCGCAGGTATTCGGCTATTTCGGCTGCGGTGGGGAAGTTGAAGGTCAGTGTGTTCGACAGCTCCAGCGCGGTCACGGAACGGAGGCGCCTGGTAAGGGAGATGGCGCCCAGCGAGTCCATGCCGAGGTCTTTGAGGGGCTGTTCGGTGGGGACGTCGTCGGGGGTCGAGTAGCGGAGCACGGCCGCTGACTCATCCCGCACCAGGTTGGTCAGGTAGTCCCGTTGCCCGTTCAAGGAAAGACCGGCGAGTGATTCCCGCACCGTAGGGGAGTTGTCCGGCGACGCGGTGTCCTGGACCGTGGCCAGGGTTGTGCGGTCGCGCGGCGGGTCGGTCGGGGACGCAGCCGCTGCGGGCGCCGGTGAACCGGTTGTGGCCTCGAGCCAGTACCGCTGATGCTCGAAGGGATAAGTGGGTACGTCGGGCTGAATGGCGCACTGAGGGGGGAGCAGCGCGTTCCAGTCCACCTTCGTCATGCCGGTGACGTGGACCTCGGCCACCGCCGTCGCGAGGGTGCCGGTCTGTGGTTGTTCTCGTCGTTGGGTGGCGATGGTCAGGGGTGCTGTGGGTTGCCCGGCGAGGGCTTCCTGGGTCATGGCCGACAGGACGGCGTCGGGGCCGACTTCCAGGTACTGGTCGACACCCTCGGTGCGCAGGTGGCGGATGCCGTTGTGGAACTGGACCGGTTTCCTGATGTGAGCGGCCCAGTATTCCGGCGACGATGCCTCGTCCGCCGTGAGAACACGGCCCGTGACGTTGGAGATGATGGGGATGCGGGGCGCGGCGAAGCTGAGGGTCGCCGCGATCGCACGGAATTCTTCGGTGACGGCTGCCATGTGGTGGGAGTGGAAGGCCCGGTTCACCTTCAGGCGGTGGGTCGCGTAGCCGCGGGACTTCAGTGTCCCGGCGAGGTGCAGCACAGGTTCCACGTCGCCGGACAGGACGACCGACGCAGGTCCGTTGACGGCGGCCAGGGCAACGCTGTCTCCGCGGTCCTGGACCAGTGGCGCAATCTCCTCCTCGGGTGCGGCAACCGCGACCATGGCACCGTCTGGGCACAGGGTCTGCATCAGCCGACCTCGCGCCGCCACCAGGGTGGCTGCGTCCTCCAGGGTCAGGACCCCTGCGACGTGTGCGGCCACGAGTTCGCCGATCGAGTGCCCCATCAGGTAGTCGGGCTTCACTCCCCAGGACTCGAGGAGCCGGAAAAGAGCCACCTCGAAAGCGAAGAGCGCAATCTGGGTGTAGTGGGTTTCATCGAGCAGCCGGGCGTCGTCGGTCCCGTGAGGTGCGAACATGACCTCGCGCAGCGGGCGCTTCAGTACCGGGTCGACGGTGGAGCACACCGCGTCGATGACCTGAGCGAAGCCAGGGAAGACACGGTGCAGTTCGTGGCCCATGCCTGCCTGCTGGCCGCCCTGGCCGGTGAACAGACACGCGTACTTCGTGCTGTCACCGCTGACTCCTTGGACGACCGCCGCGGTTGGCCTGCCCTCGGCAAGCGCTTCGAGCCCATGGCGCACCTGGGCGACGTCGGATCCGAGCACGACGGCCCGATGGTCGAACACATGGCGGGCCGTCGCGAGCGTGAACGCCAGGTCCGCCGGCCGGTCATTCGCCGCAGGGTTGCCGAGGTGTTCATGAAGCCGCCTGGCGAAGCCCGCGAGTGCGTTACCGCTTCGGGCCGACAAGGGAAGGGCCAGCACATTACCGGGCAGACTCGATCGCTGTCGGCTGTCCTCGGGCGGGCCGCCCGGGGCCGGGGACGTGACCTCGTCGGGGGCCTCGAGGATCACATGGGCGTTGGTGCCGCTGATGCCGAAGGACGACACGCCGCACCGTCGTGGCCGTCCCGTCGCCGGCCACGGCACAGACTCGGTCAGCAACTCCGCGGTACCGGGTGCCCAGTCCACGTGTGGGGAGGGGGCGTCGACGTGGAGGGTCTTCGGAGCAGTTGCGTGGCGCATCGCCATGACCATCTTGATGACCCCGGCGACCCCGGCGGCGGCCTGTGTGTGGCCGATGTTCGATTTCAGCGATCCCAGGTAGAGCGGGAGCACTCCGCCTTCCGCGCGTGCCGGCCGCTCACGCCCGTACGTGGCCAGGAGTGCCGCGGCCTCGATGGGATCCCCCAGGGTGGTGCCGGTGCCGTGCGCCTCGACCACATCCACGTCCGCGGCGGTCAGCCGGGCATCGGCCAGAGCGGCCCCGATGACCTTCTGCTGGGCCGGGCCGTTGGGGGCGGTCAGCCCGTTGCTGGATCCGTCCTGGTTCACGGCTGTTCCGCGGATGACCGCCCACACGCGGTGTCCCCGGCGACGGGCCTCCGACAGCCGCTCCAACACGAGCAGCCCCGCACCTTCACCAAAGCCGGTTCCGTCCGCTGCCGCGGCGAAGGCCTTGCACCGGCCGTCCGCTGCCAGGCCCTGCTGCCTGGAGAACTCAACAAGCGTCCGAGGCGTGGACATCACCGTCACCCCGCCCGCCAAGGCCATGGAACATTCACCTGTGCGCAGGGATCCCACGGCCAGGTGCATCGCCACCAACGATGAGGAGCAGGCGGTGTCCACTGTCAGTGCGGGCCCTGACAGGCCGAACTGGTAGGAGACACGGCCCGACAGCACGCTTCCGGCGGTTCCGGTCATCGAGCTGCCCTCGAGATCGGCCGGCAGGTCGCCCAGTGCGGGCCCGTAGTCATTGCGCATGGCGCCGATGAACACCCCGGTCGCCGTGTCGCGAAGGGATTCGACATCGATACCCGCGTGCTCGAACGCCTCCCATACGACCTCGAGCGAGAGCCGCTGCTGAGGCTCCATCGTCAGAGCCTCGCGCGGTGATATCCCGAAGAACGCCGCATCGAACCCGCCCACGTCCGTCAGGAAGCTGCCGTACTTGGTGCGTACGGTGCCGGTCCGGTCCGGATCGCTGTCGTGGAGCGCGTCGAGATCCCATCCCCGGTCTACGGGGAACGGTGCCAGGGCGTCTTGGCCGCGTGCCACGAGATCCCACAGGCCGCTGGGCGTGTCCGCGCCGCCGGGCAGCCGGCACGCCATGCCCACGATCGCGATCGGATCGTCCTGTGGTGCGGACTCCTCCTTGGGCAGTGTGCCGGCCGCTGCCGGCTCCGCCGTGCTCTCGGTGAGCCGGGTCACCAGATACTCGGCCATGGCCCGCGGCGTCGGGTGGTCGAACACGATCGTCACCGGAAAGCGGCGCCCGGTTTCGGCGGCGAGCCGGTTGCGGAACTGCACCGACGTCAATGAGTCAAAACCGAGCGACTTGAATGCCCGACCGGCGTCAACCGTGGACGCCGAGGAGTGCCCGAGTACGGATGCCGTGGTGTCGCGGACGAGATCCAGCACCAGCTCCGTCCGCTGCTCCTGGGGCAGCGGGGCCAGCCTCGACTCCCAGGAGCGATCGGCCTGTGCTGTGCTCGCGGCTCGCCGGGCCGGCAGCCGCACGAGACCGCGCAGCGGCGCGGGGAGGCTCCCTGCGGCGGCCAGCGCGCGTAGCGCCGGCAGGTCGAGCAGGGCGGGAACCACGTGGGGTCGACCGGTTCGCAGGGCGGCGTCGAACAGGCGCAGCCCCAGTTCGGTCGGCATCGCCGCGATGCCGCCGCGCGACATGCGACGCCGGTCGGCGTCGTCGAGATGTGCGGTCATCCCGCTCTCGTGCGCCCACAGGCCCCAGGACAGGCTCGTCGCTGCCCGGCCCTGGGACCGGCGCAGGGCGGCAAGGCCGTCGAGGTAGCCGTTGGCGCAGGTGTAGTTGCCTTGTCCGGCACTGCCCAGGGTCGCTGTGACCGACGAGAAGAGCACGAACGCCGCGAGGTCGATCCCAGCGGTGAGCTCGTGCAAGATCCGCGCCCCGTCGGCCTTGGGCCAGTACACGCCGTCGAGCCGGGACGGTGTCAGCGAACCGAACACAGTGTCGTCCAGCACCCCGGCCGTGTGGATGACGGCCTGCAAGGGCCGGTCATCCGGTATGGACGCGAGGACGCCGGCCATCTGGTCGCGGTCGCCGACATCGCAGGCCACGACGGTCACGTGCGCCCCGGTCTCCTCGGCCAGGCTGTCAGCCGCGGGGGCGTTGGCACCCTGGCGGCTGAGCAGCAGCAGGTGCCTCACTCCGTAGGCCGTCGCCAGGTGCCGGGCGATCAGGCGGCCCAGACCACCGGTGCCACCGGTGATCAGGACTGTCTTGCCGGGGTCGAGAGCGAGCTGTTCGCCCGGGGTGGGAAGGGTCCGCAGCCGGGCTGTGTGAACGGTCCGACCGCGGACCGCCAGCTGCGGCTCGTTCAGTGCCACGGCCGCCGCGATGAGCGCGGCGACCGACAGGTCGGGCGAGGACGCGTCGGCCGTGCTCCTTCCGTCACCGGTGTCGCCCACGGTGGCGAAGGGCTCGGGAAGAGGGGCGCTGGACGGGGCCCGTACAGGTGTGGCCTCGGGGCCGACGTCGTCGTGCACTGCCGGTACCGGCCCCGGTATCCGGTCAGGGGGGAGATCGACCAGCGTGAGCAGGCCCGGGTTCTCGGCTTGAGCGGTGCGTACGAGGCCCCAGATCGCGGCGGCCTCCGGCGAGACCGGTTCTCCCGGCGAGACGGCCACCGCCCCGTGTGTGACGATGGCGAGGTGCCGCCCCTGTGGGCCCTCGGACGCCAGCCACGATTGAACCTGGGCCAGCACGGCGTGCAGAGATGCCGCTGCTCGCGTGGAATCTGCGCCGGCCACCGCCGCCGGCCGGGTGTCATCACCGGATCGCCCGACGGACGGGCTCGTGAGTCCCTCGTTGTCCAGGGGCACGCCGTTGACTGTGGGGCCCGGTTCTTCCGCAGCCGCGTCGTCCGCGGCGCCCGTGCAGGTCAGGACGGTGAGATCGGGCGGGGCCGGGGCAGCGGGGAGGGTGGTGGGGGTCCAGTCGACGGTGTAGAGCGGGTCGGTGGCCGCGGCCGCGGTGAGGTCGCCGGGGGCCGGGCGCAGGGCCAAGGACTCCACCGTGGCGACGAGCCCGCCGGCCGGGTCGGTCATGGTGAGGGCGACACCGGCCGAAGTGGTGGTGATACGGGCGCGCAAGGATGTCGCGCCGACGGCGTGCAGGCGCACGCCGGCCCAGGCGAACGGCAGTCGGGGGCCCTCGGCCGGAGTGGGCCCTGTCAGGGTCACGATGGGGTGCAGGACCGCGTCGAGCAGGGCCGGGTGGATGCCGAAGGAGTCTGCTTCGCCTTCGGGTAGGCGCACTTCCGCGAAGATGTCATCGCCACGGCGCCAGGCCGCGTGCAGGCCCTGAAAGGCGGGTCCATAGGCGTATCCGGCGGCCAGCAGGCGGGGGTACACGCTGCTGACGTCGACGGGCAGGGCATCGGCAGGCGGCCACGGTTCGTTCGGGGCGGGGTCCGGAGCCGTTGCGGGGGACAGGCTGCCGAAAGCGTGCCGGGTCCAGGTCGCGTCCGGCACGGCGGACGGCCGGGAATAGACGCTCAGGGTGCGACTGCCCTGCGGGTCGGGGGCGCTCACGGCCGCCTGCACGTCCACGGCCGCGCGCTCCCTCAGCACCAGCGGGGCCTCGAGCGTCAACTCGTCGAGCGAGCCGGCGCCCAGCCGGGCACCGGCGTGGAGGGCGATCTCGACGAACGCGGTGCCGGGCAGCAGCACCGTGTCCAGCACGCAGTGGTCCGCGAGCCAGGGCTGGGTGCGCAGGTCGAGCCGTCCCGTCAGGAGGAGCCCGTCTCCGTCCGCCCGCTCCAGAGCCGCCCCGAGCAGGGGGTGTTCGGCCTCGGACAGCCCGGCCGGGCCAAGGCTCCCGGGGGCGGTCTTCGGGGGCAGCCAGTAGGACTCGCGTTGGAACGGATAGGTGGGAAGGTCGGCCGGTTCAGCGTCGGGTGTATGCCACTCGACGTACCCGCCGTGCGCCCAGACCTCGCCGAGTGCCGTCAGGAACTGCTCCAGGCCGCCGTGGTCGCGTCGCAGTGTCCCGATGACGACGCCGTCCTCCACGGTGTCCTGAACGGCTCCGGTGAGAATCGGGTGCGGGCTGACCTCGACGAACGTCGTGTACTCCGACAGCCCGGCGATGGTGGGTGCGAAGTGGACGGTCTGGCGAAGGTTGCGGTACCAGTAGTCCGCGTCGAAGGCGACCTGCCCACCGACTGTCGAGTGGAACTCGATCGCCGGGGTGAGCGGGCTCAGACCGTCCAACTCGTGCAGCAGGGTCGCGTGGATCTCCTCGACGTAGTGCGAGTGCGAGGCGTAGTCCACCGGGATGCGCCGGGCTCGTTCACAGGTGGCGTGGAACTCGTCGAGCGCTGCTACCTCGCCGGAGATGACCGTCGCCTCGGGGCCGTTGACCGTGGCGATCGAGATCCGGCCGGCCCATGGCTCGATGAGCCGCGCCGTCTCGTCGGCCGAGGCGGGAACGGACGTCATGCCACCGCGTCCGGCCAGTGCCGTGATGGCTTTGCTGCGCAGCGCCACTACCTTGGCGGCGTCGTCGAGAGACAGGGCTCCGGCGACGTAGGCGGCGGCTATTTCGCCCTGGGAGTGGCCGATCACCCCGTCGGGCACCACGCCGTGGTGCCGCCACAGGGCCGTGAGCGAGACCATCATGGCGAACAGTGCCGGTTGGACCACGTCGACTCGCTCCAGGCCTGTGCCGTGGCGCAAGGTGGCGTGCAGGTCCCAGTCGATGTACGGCGCCAGGGCGGTCGCGCACTCCTCGACGGCGGTGGCGAATACGGGGGAGGTGTCCAGGAGGGAGGCGGCCATGGCGGCCCACTGAGCACCCTGGCCCGGGTAGACGAATACGGTCTTGCCCTGCGGACGGGTCTCCGTGCAGGACGGCGCGGCCAGGCCGGTGAGCAGCTCTTCCTGGTCGGCGGCGACCACTACGGCCCGGTGTTCGAACGCGGTGCGGCGCGTCAGCGTCTGCGCTGTCGAGGCGACCGAGGTGAACGGTGCCTTTGCCACCCGGCTCGCCAGGGCGCGCAACGCGTCCGGCGAGCGTGCCGCCAGAGGCACCGCCACGGCCGTGGACGGGGAGGGCGCCGCGGGTTGCGCAGCGGGGGAGGCGCCCGGGTAGGACTCGATGATCATGTGGGCGTTGGTGCCGGATATCCCGAAGGAGGAGACCGCGGCGCGGCGCGGCCGGTCGAGCGTCGGCCAAGGGCGGGCCTCGGTCAACAGGGCCATCTGCCCCGAGGACCAGTCGATGTGAGGGGAGGGTTCGGCGGCGTGCAGCGTTGGCGGGAGGATCCCGTGCCCCAGGGCGGACACCATCTTGATGACCCCGCCGACCCCGGCCGCCGCCTGGGTGTGGCCGATGTTGGACTTGAGCGATCCGATCCACAGGGGATTGTCCGCGGAGTGTGCCTGACCGTAGGTGTTGAGCAGCGCCTGAGCCTCGATCGGGTCGCCCAAGGCGGTGCCGGTCCCGTGGGCCTCCACGACGTCCACATCAGCGGGACGCAATCCGCCCTGCGCCAGTGCCTGCCGGATCACCCGCTCCTGGGAGGGGCCGTTGGGTGCGGTCAGGCCGTTGGAGGCGCCGTCCTGGTTGACGGCTGACCCGCGGACCACGGCCAGCACCGGATGCCCGTGGGCGACGGCGTCCGAGAGCCGTTCGAGCAGGACCAGGCCCGAGCCCTCGGCCCAGCCGGTGCCGTCCGCGTCCGCTCCGAACGCCTTGCAGCGGCCGTCGCGCGAAAGCCCGCGCTGGCGGCTGAACTCGACGAACATGCCCGGGCTGGACATCACGGCAACACCGCTGGCAAGCGCCATCGTGCATTCGCCCTGCCGCAGGGCCTGCACGGCAAGGTGCATCGCCACCAAGGACGACGAGCACGCGGTGTCGACGGTGAGGGCCGGTCCCTCCAGCCCCAGCGTGTAGGCGATCCGGCCGGAGGCCACGCTGGTGGTCGATCCGGTGAGCAGGTACCCGTCGAAGCCGTCGGCCGCCTCGTGCAGTTGCGGCCCGTAGTCCTGTGCCATGGCGCCCGCGAAGACGCCGATCCGTTTGCCGCGCAACGACCGCGGATCGATCCCGGCTCGCTCCAACGCCTCCCAGGAGGTCTCCAGCAGCAGCCGCTGCTGGGGGTCCATGGCGGTGGCCTCCCGGGGGCTGATTCCGAAGAACGACGCATCGAACGCGTTCGCGTCGTGCAGAAAGCCGCCCTTGGTCGTGTAGGTGTGCCCGGCCCGGTCCTGATCGGCGTCGAACAGGGCGTCTATATCCCAACCTCGGTTGACGGGGAAGTCGCTGATCGCATCGACGCCCTTCGAGACGATGTTCCACAACTTCTCCGGGGTGTCCGCCTCGCCGGGGTAACGGCAGCTCATCGCCACAATGGCCACCGGCTCTGCGGGCGCAGCCGGCGTCACGTCCTCCTCGGAGGCGGCCTCGCTGCCTACGGCCAGGTACCGGGCGAGGATCGCCGGGGTGGGGTAGTCAAAGATCAGTGCCGGGCTCAGCCGCATCCCTGTCGACGCTTGCAGCCTGCCGCGCAGTTGCACGGCACTGATGCTGTCGAAACCCAGGTCACGAAAGGGCGTCTCCGGCCCGATCGCGTCGGCGCCCGTATACCCCAGGACGATCGCGGCCGTGGTGCGTACGAGGTCGAGCATGGACCGATCGGAGCGGACAGGCATCGCCGCAGCGGGCTGGGCGGCCGGCAATTCGGCCGGCACGAAGGCGGCCGCGGCGTCGAACCAGTGACGTTCGCGGTCGAAGGCATACGTAGGGAGGTCCACGGTCCGCGCCGATGGCGGGGCGAAGACCGAGCGCCAGTCGGCTGCACAGCCGGTCACCCACAGTTGGGCGAGTGCCGACCGCACCGACTGGTTCTCCTTGCGCTGGGCCCGAAGTGCCGACATCACCTCGGCCGGACCATCCGTCAGGGCGGCGGTGACCATGGGCCCCAGGGCCGGGCCGGGCCCCAGTTCGAGGAAGCGCACGGCTCCCTCCGCCCGCAGAGTCCGCACGCCCGCGGCGAACCTGACCGTGCCGCGCATGTGCCGCACCCAGTAGTCGGCTGTGCGGAGTTCATCCCCGCCCAGCTCGCCGCTCACGTTGGACACGATCGGGAGGCTCGGCGGGCGGTAGGTCAGCGCCTCGGCCACTGCGCGGAACTCATCCAGGATCGGGTCCAGGTGAGAGGAGTGGAAAGCATGTGAGACGCGTAGCTGCCGGATGCGGCGGCCCCGTTTCTTCCAGCGCGCACCCACCGACATCACAGAGTCGTGATCTCCCGAGACGACGATCGCGTTCGGAGCGTTGACGGCGGCCAGGCCGACGCCGTCCGTGAGCGTCGGGCCAACCTCTTCCTCGGTGGCCTCGATGGCCATCATCGCGCCACCCGCATACGCGTTCTCCATCAGGCGGCCCCGCGCCACGACCAGAGTGCAGGCGTCGGCCAAGGACAGCACGCCGGCTACGTGGGCGGCGGCGATCTCTCCGATCGAGTGACCGATGAGCAGGTCCACCTGGACACCGTGGGACCGCATCAACCGGTAGAGGGCCACCTCCAGCGCGAACAGAGCGGGCTGGGTGAAGGCTGTGTGGTCAAGCCGCCGCGCCTCAGCGTCGCCTTCACCAAACATCACGTCCAGCAACGGAAGGTCGATATGCGAGGCAATCTCGTCGAGCGCGGCCCTGAACACGGGCTCGGCGCGGTAAAGCTCGCGCCCCGCGCCCAAACGCTGACTGCCCTGTCCGGTGAACATGACGGCCGTGCGGCCCTTCGCCACGGTCCCGGTGACCACGTTGCCGCTCGGCTCGCCCTCCGCCAAGGCGGTCAGCGCCTCGGTACCGGCGCCGAGCACGACGGCCCGGTGCTCGAAGTGGGTCCGCGTGGTGATCAGTGACAGCGCCAGATCGGCCGGGTCGTTGGACTTCACCACACGGGCCAGGCGAGCGGCCTGGCCCCGTAACGCCTGAGGGCTGCGGGCGCTCAGCGCGTACGCCACCGCGTTCCCACCGGGCCGGGTACCGCTCTCATGCGACGGCCGGCTGGGCGAACTGCGGCGGGTCCGGCCTCCGGCGCTCCGAGCAGGGGCATTGCGCGCACTCGCGGGCGTGACCTGGTCCATGGTGTCAGGTCCGGTGAGGACCATGTGGCAGTTGGTGCCGCCCATGCCGAAGGAGCTCACGCCCGCGACAAGGCGGTCGGCGGGCCAGTCGTTCAGCTCGCGCTGTACCCGCAGGCCAAGTTCATCAAGGGGAATCGCTGGATTAGGGGTCGTGAAGTTGAGACTCGGCGGCAACCGACGATGCTTGATCGCGAGGGCGGTCTTGAGCAGGCTCACTGTGCCTGCCGCGCCCTCCAGGTGACCGATGTTGGTCTTCACCGAGCCCACCCACAACGGAGTGTCTCCAGCGCGGCCCGCTCCGAGAACCTCGCCGAGAGCTTCGGCCTCGACCGGGTCACCCACGCGCGTACCCGTCCCGTGCAGTTCCACATAGTGGACGCTCGAAGGAGCGATTCCGGCCGCCGCATAGGCCTCACGCAACAGTTGAGCCTGGGCATCGGCGGCCGGCACGGTCAGCCCCGGGGTGGCACCGTCGCTGTTGACGGCGCTGCCCCGGATCACGCAGTAGACCGGGTCACCGTCCGCCAACGCCGCATCGAGGGGTTTGAGCACCACGGCTGCGGCCCCCTCGCCGCGCACGTAGCCGTTGGCCCGCGCGTCGAAGGTGTAACAGCGCCCGTCGGGAGACAGTCCGCCGAACCGCTGCGCGGTCGCGGTACTCTCCGCGAGGATGTTCAGGTTCACTCCGCCCGCGACGGCCAGCGAGGACTCCCCCCGAACCAGACTCTGCACCGCCATGTGAACGGCTACCAGCCCCGACGACTGCGCCGAGTCGACGCTGAGCGAGGGGCCGCTGAGATTCAGGGCGTAGGAGATCCGGTTGGCGGCAATGCTGCGGTTCAGCCCCGTGATCGTGTGCGGCGTGAGTGCGGCGGTGCCATGCCTGTACACCAAGGTTGCGTAGTCGTCCCACATCGCGCCGACGAAGACACCCGTCTTGGACCCGGCAAGGGTGCCGGGAACGATTCGGGCATCCTCCAGGGCCTCCCACGCGATCTCCAGCATCAGCCGTTGCTGGGGGTCGGTAACGGCAGCCTCGTTGGGGGAGATGCCGAAGAAGGCGGCGTCGAAGCGATCGATGTCGTCGATGAACCCGCCCAGCCGGACACTTGGATCGGCTGAGTCCCACCGCCCGGCAGGTGCCTCGGTGACATGGCTTTCCCCGGCGGACAGCACCCTCCAGAAGGCCCGCGGATCAGGCGCTCCCGGCAACCGGCATGCGATCCCGATCACGGCAATGGTGTTCATCGAATCAGCTACTCCATGTAGGGGCTGGAATATCTGCAACGGATGCGATGGCGACTGCACGTAGCGCGAGTGCCGGACCGGATGCAGCGCCGACTGTGCAGGCAGGGCGACGTCTCCGAGGTCCGCTTCCCCGGGCGCCCGGCCGGACGGCCGAAGTCAAGTCGGCGATCAGCTCCGATCAATCGATCCGTCACCCACCGGAGAGGGCTAGGTGCACCGACTCACCACTCGCATCCCGCGCTCCCGAACCGAGAGGCCCGCACGCCAGGGCAGCGAGACGCTGACCATGGGGTGCGGCGCGTCGGCGCCGAATGCTTCGCCGCCGCCGAGCCCGCCCCAGCAGTTCGGCGCCGGTGCGTTCCATGGACTCCACGGTGGGTGCCAGCATCGCCGTACCACTTGATCTCTTCCGGGAGCGGTCGGATGTCCAGGTAAACGCGCGGCCTGCGCCGACAGAAGGGGCGACGGCCTGGCGAGGGCGTGAACGTGGTGAACGGTCCCAACGCCCATGAGAAGGCGGTGAGTTGGGGGCCTGGCTGTCAGGGGGGGGCGGGCTGGGTTCTGGAAGGCACCGTCAGCTACGGCGCCGGCCTGGCCGCCTTCCTCGAAGACGCCGGTGAACGCGTCATCGAGGTCTGCCGCCCCACACGTCTCGCCGTTCGCGGGGCGGACGCAAGACCGACATGCTCGACGCCCGCCCCTCCGGAAGGGCCGACGTATTAGTCCGTATTAGTCCGTGAAGCCCCTTGACCAGCTCTGTCGCGCGGCGGCACAGTGCTGGCTAATCCGCATTAGCACCCCCGCCTCTTCTCCGACCCCCCGGAGCTAATGCGTATTAGTTAAGGAGTCGACCATGGTCGAAAACCGCCCGGATCGAGGTGCCGTGCAGGCCCGGCGGGGGCGGCCTCGACAGGCCGAGGTGGCGCGGCTCGCCGGGGTCTCCCAGACGACGGTGTCGCTGGTCCTCGGCGGCAACAAGCAGGGCATCGCGCTGCACGAGGAGACCCGCGCCCGAGTGCAGGCGGCGGCACGGGAGTTGGGGTACGTGCCCGACCCCGCCGCCAGGAGACTGGCCGCCGCCCGCAACAACCTGCTGGGCGTCTTCAGCTTCACCGCGACCTTCCCGACGGCCGTCGAGCACTCGTACTACCCCTTCCTCGTCGGCGTCGAGCAGGAGGCGGCGGCCCGGGGCCTCGACCTGGTGCTGTTCACCGGCTCCAGCCCCGGCGGCGCCCAGGCCGACGCCTCCGGCGCGCTGGAGCGGGTGCGGCTCGCCGACGGCTGTCTCTTCCTCGGCCGTCACGTCCCCGCCACCGCGCTGCGACGGCTCGTCGACGACGGCTACCCGGCCGTCCACATCGGCCGCCGCGACGAACTCTCGGGCCTGGCCTGGGTCGGCGCCGACTACGTCGAGGCCAGCGCCGAGGTCGTACGCCACCTCGCCGCGCTCGGCCACCGCCGCGTCGTCCTCGTCCGCGAGGACGACGACGCGCCCGCCTCCACCGACCGCGAGCGCGGTTTCCGCGCCGCGCTCGACGCGGCCGGTCTCGCCGGGCCCGAGGGCGGCGCAGAGCCCGTGACGCGCGCCGCCGATCCGGCCGCCGGGATCACCTCGGAGTGGGTGCGGGCGCGGTACGCCGAGGGTGTCACCGCGTTCGTTGCGGAGGAGACCGATACCGGCGCCGCCTGGCGCGCGCTGCTCACCGCCGTCGAGGGAGCCGGGCTGTCCGCGCCCGCCGACGTCTCCCTCGCCCTCCTCGGCTCGCCGCCCGCCGACCTCGCCGGACGGCCGGAGCCCACCGGTTTCGACATCCCCCGCGCCGAGTTGGGAGCGGCGGCGGTACGCGCGCTCACCGGCCTCCTCGCCGAGGACGGCGCTCCGACCGCTCCGACCGCACCGACCGCTCCGGCCGTCCCGGCCGCAACCCCGTTCGTCGCCTGCGCCTTCCGGGCCGGGCGCACCGCGGGCCCGCCGCCCGGCGCCTGACCCCGCCTCCGCACGTACGACCACACGAGCAAGGAGCACGCACCCCCATGCCCCACCCCCACCCCCACCCCACCGTCCTCCCCGCCGCGTGCGACGTCCTGATCGTGGGCGGCGGCCTCGGCGGCGTGGCCGCGGCGCTCGCCGTCTGCCGCGCCGGGCGAACCGCCGTCCTCACCGAGGAGACCGACTGGATCGGCGGCCAGCTCACCGCGCAGGCCGTGCCGCCGGACGAGCACCCCTGGGTCGAGCAGTTCGGCGTCACCGCCACCTACCGGGCGCTGCGCGACGGGATACGTGAGCACTACCGCCGCTGGTACCCCCTGCGCGCCGAGGCCCGCGAGCTGCCGCACCTCAACCCCGGCGCGGGGCGGGTCAGCAAGCTGTGCCACGAGCCGCGCGTCGCGCTCGCCGTGCTGGAGGCGATGCTCGCCCCGCACCGCGCCGCGGGCCGCCTCACCGTGCTCACCGAACACCGGCCCGTCGCCGCCGAGACCGACGGCGACACCGTGCGGGCCGTCACCGTCGAGGACGTGCGCGACGGCGCCCGGCACACGGTTGCCGCGCCGTACGTCATCGACGCGACCGAGACCGGCGAACTGCTCGAACTCGCGGGAGTCGAGCACGCGTTGGGCGCCGAGGCGCGCGCCGAGCACGACGAACCGCACGCCCCCGAGACCGCCGATCCGCTCAACCAGCAGGGCATCACCGTCTGTTTCGCCCTCTCCCACCACGAGGGCGAGGACCACACGATCGACCGCCCGGACGGCTACGACTTCTGGCGCTCCTACCGCCCCGACTTCTGGCCCGGCCCCCTCCTCGGCTTCCTCGCCCCCGACCCGCGCACTCTCGCCCCCGTCGAGCGCACCTTCGTCCCCAACCCGGACGTCGACCCGCTCGACGTCAGCGCCGACCAGAGCGCGGACGCCGGGGACAAGGAGTTGTGGGGGTTCCGCCGCATCCTCGCCCGCGGGCTCTTCCGTCCCGGCGCCTTCGACTCCGACGTCAGCCTCGTCAACTGGCCGCTCAACGACTACTGGCTCAAGCCGTTCACCGGCGCCGGCCCTGAGACGGGCCGGGAGGCGCTGGCCGGGGCCCGTGAACTCTCGCTGTCCGTCCTGTACTGGCTCCAGACCGAGGCCCCGCGCCCCGACGGCGGCAACGGTGGCACCGGCTTCCCCGGGCTGCGGTTGCGCCCCGAGGTCACCGGGACCGCCGACGGGCTCGCCAAGTCCGCGTACGTCCGTGAGGCACGGCGCATCAAGGCCGTCACCACCGTCACCGAGCACGACGTCGCCATCGACATCGTCGGCCCGTACGGCGGCACCCGGCACCGCGACTCGGTCGGCGTCGGCGGCTACCGCATCGACCTGCACCCGTCCACGGGCGGCGACAACTACGTCGACATCGGCTCGGTGCCGTTCGAGATCCCGCTCGGCGCGCTCGTCCCGCGCCGGGTCCGCAACCTGCTGCCCGGCGGCAAGAACCTCGGCACCACCCACCTCACCAACGGCTGCTACCGCCTCCACCCCGTCGAATGGAACGTCGGCGAGGCCGCGGGCGCGCTCGCCGCGCACTGCCTGGACGAGGGCGTGCGACCGCACCAGGTGCAGGCGGAGGACAAGAGGTTCGAGGAGTTCGCCCGCGTGCTCGACCGGGCGGGCGTGCAGCGCCACTGGCCCGACGTGCGCGGCTACTAGCCCGTACGACTGCCGTACGACACAAGGAGGTGTTCCCGTATGGCCTCGCAAGCCGCACAAGCCTCGCACCGCGTCCGCGTCGGCATCGACGTGGGCGGGACCTTCACCGACGCCGTGGCGATCGACTCCGCCACGCTGGAACTCGTCGCCCAGGTGAAGGTCCCCACCAGCCACCACCACACCGACGGTGTCGCGCACGGCATCGTGGAGGCGCTGGACCGGCTGCTCAAGCAGGTCGGGTGTGCCCCTGACGACGTCGCGTTCCTCGCCCACGGCACCACCCAGGCCACCAACGCCCTGCTGGAGGGCGACGTCGCGCCCGTCGGCCTCCTCGGCATCGGCACCGGGCCCGGCGCCCTGCCGACCAAGCGGCTCGCGGGGCTCGCCCGCCTCGAACTCACCCCCGGCAAACGGTTCCCGCTGCACTACGCGCACATTCCCGACCCCGACGAACCGTCCGCCGTGCGCGCCGCCGTCGAGCGGGTCACCGCCGACGGGGCCGAAGTGCTCGTCGCGAGCGAGCCGTTCAGCGTCGACCTGCCGGACGGCGAGGAGGCGGTGCTGGCGGCGGCACGCCCGTACGGGCTGCCGATGACCGCCGCGCACGAGATCACCTCGCTCTACGGGCTGCGCAAACGCACCCGCACCGCCGTCGTCAACGCCGCGATCCTGCCGAAGATGCTGGCCACCGCCGACCTCGTGGACTCCAGCATCGCCGCCGCCGGGGTGACCGCGCCGCTGATGGTGATGCGCTGCGACGGCGGCGTCATGTCCCTGGCCGAGATGCGGCGGCGGCCCTTGCTGACCGTGCTGTCCGGGCCCGCCGCCGGGGTGGCCGGGGCGCTGATGCGCGAACGCGTCAGCGAGGGCGTCTTCCTGGAGACCGGCGGCACCTCGACCGACATCAGCGTGATCCGGCGCGGCAAGGTCGCCGTCCGGCACGCCACGATCCTCGGCAAGTCCTCGTACCTGTCCGCGCTCGACGTGCGTACGGTCGGCGTCGGCGGCGGCTCGATGGTGCGGCTGGACGGCGACGGGCCGCGTCGTACGGTGCGGGCCGTCGGCCCGCGCAGCGCACACATCGCGGGGCTGCCGTACGCCTGTTACGCCACACCGGAGGAGTTGGCGGGCGCACGGCTCGCCACCGTCGGCCCCCTGGATGGCGACCCGGCGGACTACGCCGTCCTCGACGCCGACGGCGGGCGCTTCGCGCTCACCATGACGTGCGCGGCCAACGCACTGGGCCGGGTGCCCGGAGGTGACTTCGCCGCCTGCGACCCCGCGGTGGCCCGTACGGCGCTGACGCCCCTGGCGCAGGCACTCGGCACGGACGTCGAGGGCGCCGCGACCCGCGTGCTGGACGTGGGCGTACGGCAGGTGCGCGAGGTCGTCGACGCGATGATCCGCGACTACCGGCTCGACCGCGACGCCGCCGTCCTCGTCGGCGGCGGGGGCGGCGCCGCGACCGTCACCCCGCACCTGGCCGCGACCACCGGCCTCGCCGGCCGTATCGCCGCGCACAGCGAGGTCATCAGCCCCGTCGGCGTCGCGCTGGCGCTCGTACGGGAACAGGTCGAGCGCATCCTTCCCGGCGCCACGCAGGAACAGATCCTCGCCGTACGCGGCGAGGCCGAGGCCGCCGTCGTCGCGCAGGGCGCGGCCCCCGCGGCGGTCGAGGTCGAGGTCACCGTCGACCCGCAGACCAACACCGTGCGCGCCATCGCCACCGGCGCGACGGAGCTGCGCACCCAGGACCGGACCCACCGCGCCGACGACGCCGAACGTCTCTCCGCCGCGGCGGCCAGCCTCAGGACCGACCCGGCCGCCGTCGACGTCCTCGCCGCCACCCCCGCGCACACCGTCTACGGCACCGAGTCCCGCCGCCGCTTCCGCAAGCCCCGCCGCCCGGTCCGCGTCCTGGACGCCGACGGCGTCGTACGCCTGCACGCCGCCGACGCGCACGTCGCGGCCACCACCGTCGGGCAGGCCCCCGAACTGCTGACCCGGCTGATCAGCGAGTCCACGACATACGGCGACGGCGGCGTCCGGGCCCCGGCCCTCCGCCTCCTCCTCGGCTCCCGCATCGCCGACCTCTCCGGCGTCCTCGACGCCGGTCCCCTCCTCGCCCTCGCCCGCAGCGAACTCCGCTCCCGCCCCGAGGACGAACCAGTGGTAGCCGTCCTGGAGACCCGCGCATGACCCGGCCCACGCTCCTGTCTCTTCCCGCTGCCCACCTGGCGGCCTTTCGCGCCACGTGCGCGGGCCTGGCCGCCCTGGACGACGCCGACCTGGGCACCCGCCTCCTGGCCAACACGCCCACCCACGAGTCCCGCGACCGGGCGCTGCTGCGGACGTGGGCGACGGCGGCCACGTCTTTCGGCACCGAACTCGCGCTGAGGGACGCGGAGTTCGTGACGGCGGGAGCCCCTTCCGCGTATGGGCCGTCGGGCGCGGCAGTCGCGGCCGCGCCGCCGGGCCCCGGCGTGCCGCGCGTCGTCGAGCGCGAGGGCGGGATCGAACGGTCGCTGTTCGCCCGGTACGTGTCGCGACCCGTGCCCGTCGTCGAGTTGTACGCCGACACGCTCATGCTCGGCGAGGAGGTTGTCGAGGCGCTCGGGTGGCGGGAGTGGTTTCCGCGAGGCACGTTGCGGGAGGCGGTGCTCGCGCACGAGGACGCCCACCACGCGCTGCACCACGACAAGGCACTGCGCCGCGCGCTGCGCGAACGTGTCGGGCACACCGCGCTCCGGATCGGGCGGCGGCGTGTCACCGGGCATGTCGTCGGCGCCGACGAACTCGCCGCGCACGGTTACGCCGCGGCCCGTTGCGGTCTCGGCCGCACCCCCCTTCTGCTCACCGCCGCGCTCGCGAGCGCGGTCCGGGCCCTCGACGCACGGGCCCTCGAAGAGGACTGAGGCACCGCCATGGGAATCGTGATCACCCTGCTCATGCTGGCGGGCGTCGGGCTGATGCTCGCCCGCAAGCTGCCCACCGCCTTCGCGCTCGTGCTGCTGGGCGCGGCCATCGCCCTGGTCGCCGGGGCGCCGCTGACGGGCGAGAACAGTCTGCTCGACACCGTCCTCCAGGAGGGCTCGGTGGCGTTGGCCTCGACCATGCTCGCCGTGCTGATCGGCTCGTGGCTCGGAAAGCTGATGGAGGAGACCGGCATCGCGGGCACCCTGGTCCGCAAGATCGTGGAGTTCGGCGGCGACCGGCCGACCGTCGTCGCGCTGGGCGTGCTCGCCGTCTCCGGGCTGATCGGTACGGTCACGGGCTCGGCGCCCGCCGCGATGATGGCGGGCATCATCGGCATCCCCGCGATGATCGCCGTCGGGGTGCCGAAGACGACCGCGGCGGGCACCATTCTGATGGGCATCGCGGCGGGGATGCCGTTCGAGCTGCCGGTGTGGCAGTTCTTCTCGACGGCGCTGGAGCTGCCCGTCGACACGGTGAAGGCGTTCATGCTGCGGCTCTTCCCGTTCGCCGCCGTCTTCGCCGTCCTCTTCGTCCTCGTCGAGTCCCGCCGCAAGGGTGTCGCGCACACCTGGTCGCTGGCCTCGCTGGACGAGCGGCCCGGCGAGCGCCCCGGCGGGGGCGGCCGAGGCCGGGGCCGGGCCCGGCAGTTGGGCGACGCGCCCTGGTACGCGCTGCTCGCACCCGCCGTGCCGCTCGTCCTCGCGCTCGGTTTCGAGCTGGCGATCATCCCCTCGATGCTGGCCGGGGTCGTGTACGCGCTCATGACCACGACCCGGCCGAGAGAGATGAACAAGCGGCTGCTGCGCACCCTGTACGCCGGTTTCGAGGTCGCAGCGCCGCCCCTCACCCTCTTCGTCGCGATCGGCATCCTGCTGGCCGCCGTCAAGTTGCCCGGCGCGATCGACGCGCTCGCCCCTCTCGTCAAGGCTGTCAGCCCGGGGCACCCGGCCGCGTTCGTCGTCGTCTTCACACTGCTGGCGCCGCTGTGCCTGTACCGCGGACCGCTGAACGTCTACGGCCTGGGCGCGGGCATCGCGGGCGTCCTCATCTCCGCCGGCGTCTACCCGGCCGCCGCCGTGCTGGGGCTGACCGCCTCGTACAACCAGGTCTTCGGCGTCGCCGATCCGACCAGCACGCAGACCGTGTGGGCGGCGCAGTACTCCGGCGTCAG
Organism: Streptomyces sp. NPDC054796; assembly: GCF_053611545.1. Classification (NCBI taxonomy): domain Bacteria; kingdom Bacillati; phylum Actinomycetota; class Actinomycetes; order Kitasatosporales; family Streptomycetaceae; genus Streptomyces; species Streptomyces sp. NPDC054796. The sequence goes on from NZ_JBSHAO010000023.1 coordinate 55,280, forward strand.
CCCGCAGCAGGTGATGTTGCGGACGCTGCCGTACGTGTGGTGCGTCGCCCTCGGCGGACTGATCGTCACCGCCACCACCCGGCTCTGACCCGACCCCCTGAAGGGACAGGTTCATGACTCTCGACCGCCGCGACTTCCTGCGCACCGCCACCGGTACGGCCGTCGCCGGTAGCGCCGTCCTCGCCACCGGCGTTCCCGGCACCGCGTCCGCGTCCGCGCCCGGCGGCTTCCCCGACTACCGCTACGTCCGCACGCTGCTGGACCCCGACAAGCTCGCATACAACCCCACCGGCGAGATCATCTTCCCCTGCGTGCGCGGCGTCTACGACAAGCTGCCCTCGCCGCTGGGCCGCTACTACCTCTACTACGCCCCGCACGACGCCCCCGGCGGCATCTGCCTGGCCTACGCAGACTCGCTGGAGGGCCCCTTCACCGAGTACCCGCGCAACCCGGTCGTCAGCAACGACTGGGCGCCGCACTACAAGGTCAGCCACGTCTCGTCCCCGCACGTGATGTGGCACGCGGAACGCCGTGAGCTGTGGCTCTACTTCCACGGCGAGAACACCACGACCCGCCTCGCCCGCTCCAAAGACGGCGTCCACTTCACGTACGACCGCGCCGTCCTGACCACCGCGATGCTGCCCAAGGGCACCACCGAGACGTCCTACGCCCGGGTCTTCCAGCACGACCTGCCCGCCCGCGGCGCCCGGTACGTCATGCTCTTCATGCGCAACGACACGACCAACCACCGCGACATCGGCTGGGGCTGGTCGCCGGACGGCCGCTCCTGGGAGTTCGACCCGGCGCCGCTCATCGACCACGCGGAGGTCGGCACTTCCGACGTCTCCAGCGCGCATCTGCTGACGCGCGGCGGGCGGACGTACGTCGTCTACCACACCGACAAGGGCAGCGGCGGGAACATCCTCCTCACCGAGGTCGGCACGGACTTCTCCCGTCGCGACCATCTCGGCGTCTTCTACGACTCGGGCAGCGCGGCGCCGGAGAACGGCCGCGCCGCCGCGCCGTCCTTCGGCACCGACGGGGGAGTGCCGTACATGATCTACGAGGCGGGCGAGCGGCTGGGCGGTGTGATCGCACTGGCCCGGGGCTGAGGCTCGCGCGACGGGCCCCGTCGGGTCGCCTCCTGCGGCTCCGGCCTGAGCGTCTCCACCCTTTTACGGGCCTGCGCACCCAGCTCGCCCGGCATCAGGCGCTGCCCGGCGGTGTGCCGGGTGTGCGCCACCCGGGCGGCTCCATCGGGTGGTCCGCGTACGACTTGATCGACTGCGTACGGTGCCTTCGGGCTGGTGACGCGAGTGGAGGTACGGCAGGGGCGCGTCCGAGGTGGAGTGATCTGGTTTCCTCCCTTGGGAGCGTTTGCGCCTGGTTCCTGTTCGTCCTCGTGCCGGCGTGGCGGTGGACCTGCCGTGAGGACCGAAGACTCTGCGGCCTGTCCGTCCTCGGCGGACGGCATGTGCCCCGCCGGCAGTGAATTCTTCTGCGCAGGCGGTGCCTCGCCGGCCGCGATGACGCCGACGGACACCACCGAGGGGACCTGACCACGTGCGGCCGAGGGGCCCGCGTCCGCTCCACCGGCCGATCACCACGCTCACCAGGAGCTGATGACAGTGCCACCGCCGGTTCCTCCGTCACCGGGCGGTGTACTTCGAGAGCTGGGCCGTCGACGCGGTCGCTCAAGCGCTGGGCCGGGGCGCCCCGGTATGACGCCCTGGCTCCTGCCGCGCCGTGACCCCGACGTGGTCGTGGAAGAGGGGGCCTGCTCCGGCGGGCGTCCGGCTCCCCACTGCCGCTGTCGCCCGCTCAGGCCGCGCTGTCGCAGGCGTGCGACGGCAAGCGAGCGTCCGGCTGTCGAGGTGGCTCGTGAACTCGCCGGGCCCGGCCTTCCCTGCGGCTCCGAGGCCGAGACCATGACGGCGCTGAACCGGCTGCTCGGCGAAGGGCTCATCACGCTCGGTCTCGAAGGACCCCTTGAGCTGCACCCCGAGATCACCTTGCGTGACAAACTGCGCCGAATCGGCGATCGGTCTCTGCGGAACAAGGCGCTGGCGGATCTGGACCGGCTCCTCGGCGCGCGGGCGTACGTCGCGGCGGCAGCCGGTGACGCCGAGCGGCTGGCCGCCGCGCTCGACCGGCTCAACTTCGAATTCGAGCAGGTCACGGGCATGGAGGCCGGACGGCTCCACGGACGGTCCGCTCGGTCTGGTGCTGGACAGCGCCAGCTGGCTGGCCAACCGCATCGCGGCGGAGTACGGCGCTACTCTTCGCGGCCCACCGGGACTGGACGGCCGCCCACCCCGGGGCGGCGATGCCGCTCGTGGAGTTTTGGAGCACGCCGGGCCGAAGCTGGGGTGTCACGGCACGGACTCCGACGAGAGTCGCGCCGCCATCGTCGACTTCCAGCAGCGGTGGAGACATGTGCTCGGGGCGGCGGCGCGCCCCGAGACCGGTATGCCCGCACAGCTCTCCTCCGGCATGCTCGCCGACCGGGTGCGGGCCGCGTTCCCGGCCGCCCGCCCTGCCCACTCGGCCGCCGTTCACCATGCTCCGGACGTGATGATCGCCGCAGCCCCGGAAGCAGCCGTCCGCCGGGGCGAGTACGAGGCGGTTCCGGGCGAAGTACACGCAGCCTTCAACACCCTGGAGCACCGCTCCACGGTCGAGCACCATCCCGCCCCCGAAGCACTGCGCGGCTACGACGCGGCGGACCACGGCGGCCGACGGATCCACCTGGTGCCGCCGAGGAAGAACCTGCTGGCCACGACCAGCAGCAGGCTGAGCCCGCCGACGACCGCCTCGTCGTGGCACGGGAGGCGTGGACACTGCCCGCCGCGGAACTCACCTCGCCGTTGACCCGCTGTCCACCGAGCGATTTGCCAGGAGCGCAAGAAGCCCCGTCGGGGCAGGGTGACCCGATGGGTCCCCTGTCCCGACGGAGTTCGGCGGGCCGGGCGGCAGTTACCGGCGCCCGGCAGGGGCCGGTGCCGTGTGCGGCGCTCTCTGCTCAGCCGAAGTTCACGTCGCTGCACCACATGTAGGCCTGGTCGATGTGCGAGGCCTGCCAGATGACGAACAGGACGTGGTGTCCGGTGTAGCCGGAGGTGTTGACGTTGAAGCTGATGTCCTGCGCCGGGGCGTAGCGGCCGGTCTGCGTGATGAAGTCGAGATTGCTCCAGCCCAGGTTCTGGGTCTTGGGGTCGAAGCCCTGCTTGCTCACGTAGACCTTGAAGTAGTCGGCGCCGTGGGACGCCTGGTCGTACAGACTGACCGTGAAGTTGTTGCTGACGTTGGTCGTCTTCCACTGCCCGGGCTTGTTCAGGCTGTCGTTCCTCGAGAGGTTGTTGCTGCAGAGCGTCCCATCGGGGGTCCGCGCCTGGAACTGGCCTCCGAGGCCGTCGCGGAGCGCGCTCATCCAGTTCCACATGGTGTCGGGGTTGGCCTGGAATGCCTGCCAACACATGGGGTCTTCGGTCTGCATGGCCGGGTTCGTGTGGTCGTTGCCCCACGTCTTCCAGCACTGGTACGCGCGGGTGGCGGGGTTGACGATGGTGCCGTGAGCCTGTGCGGGGGCCGACCAGGTCAGTGCGCCGACAACCACGGCGAACAGCATGACGAGCGCCTGGAGAGGCCGACGGAGGGACAACCGCGAACGCCGGGTTAATGATCTCTGTCTGCGCATGTGGGGGAGCTCCTTCCAGTTGCAAGGCCATCATGGGAGCGCTCCCAAAATTAGGGCGTCCGAGTGAAATGTCAATGGAAGAAACGGAGTTGGTTACACGGACGGGCGGCTGGCTCCGCCGGGGGCGGTCATGGCGAGGTCCACGGCGCCGATGGCATACGGGCCTCCTCGGTGATGCCGAGGCAGGCCGACGACAAGGCGAGGTCTCCAGCGGTGGAGGAGCGCCGAGCTGTGCGGACGGCTCCAGGTCACGACGAATGAGGGCGGGCCCTCCGTGTCGGAAGACCCGCCCTCACTTGCTTCTTTGCCTGTCGGGACGGCGGGATTTGAACCCACGACCCCTTGACCCCCAGTCAAGTGCGCTACCAAACTGCGCCACGTCCCGTGCTGCGCCCGTAGGCACGAGAAGGAGTGTATCAGCAGGTCAGGGGGCCTGTCGCCAACGTGGGGCGCCCTAGCCGGGCAGGTCGAGGTCGCGGATCAGGTCCAGGGCCAGGCCCAGGGTGGTGAGGCGGGCGTCCAGGGTGTCGCCCGCGGGGTAGAGGCGGACCGTGTCCACGCCCGCGTCACGCCACACGCGCAGCCGCGCGCGGACCATGTCCTCGGTACCGATGAGCGTGGTTCCCAGCACCATCTCGTCGGTGACGAGCGCGGCGGCACCCTCGCGGTCGCCCGCCTGCCAGCGCTCCCTGACCTCGGCCGCGGCCTGGGTCCAGCCCTGACGGCTGTACGCGTCGTGGTAGAAGTTGGTGGAGGCCGACCCCATCCCGCCCAGGCTGAAGGCGAGTTCCTTCTTGCGCCCCGCGACCATCGCGCGCAGCGCCTCCTCGTCCTCGGCGAAGGCGACTTCGGCGCCCTGGCAGATGTCGAGGTCGGCGCGGCTGCGCCCGGCCCTGGCGCACCCGGCGTCCAGGTGGTCGAAGTAGGCCGCCTTGGAGCCCTCGGGGACGAAGCTGGTGCCCAGCCAGCCGTCGGCGACCTCCCCCGTCAGCTCCAGCATCTTCGGGGAGAGCGCGGCCAGATAGAGGGGGATGTCGTGCTCGGCCCTGGCCGACAGCCGCATGGGCCGGGCCTCACCGCCGGGCAGCGGGACGTGGAACTCCCGGCCCTCCCAGGCGATCTTCTCGCCCGCGAGCGCCTGCCGCACGATCCGCACGGTCTCCCGCGTCCGGCTCAGCGGTCTGGCGAACGGCACACCGTGCAGCCCCTCGATCACCTGCGGCCCCGAGGGGCCGAGACCGAGCAGGAAGCGGCCCTCGGAGAGCTGCGACAGCGTGATCGCGGTCTGCGCGACGGCCGCCGGGGTGCGGGTGCCGAGCTGCATGACGCCCGAGCCGAGCAGCAGACGTTCCGTCCGCGCGGCCAGGTAACCCAGGGGCGACGGCGCGTCCGAGCCCCACGCCTCGGCCACCCAGCAGATGTCCAGGCCCAGCTTCTCGGCCTCCGTGACGAAGGCGACCGTCTCCCGCCAACTGCCGCCCGACGCCTCGACGGTGGTCGCGGTACGCATCAGGCGTCCTCCGCCCGTACGTCCTCCGCCCGTACGTCCTCCGCCCGTACGTCTCCGGGTTCCGTGCCCCCGGCTCGTACACCTTCCGCCCGCTGTTTGACGGCGGCCAAGGTGGCGGTCATGTTCGCCTCCAGTTCCTTGAGGCGTACGTAGACGATCTTCTGCTCCTTCTCCGGCATCCGCTCGATGGCGTAGGAGAGGCCGGACTTCCCCGGGCCCATCCGTACCCACTGGGTGAGCAGGGTGCCGCCGTCGCGGGGTTCGAGGGCGAAGCGCCAGGTGGCCGACGGGGACGCCGGGTCCTGGACGGACCAGGCGAAGACCTCGGGCGCGCGGCACTCCACGATCTGGGAGGTGGTCTCCCAGGTGCCGAACGCCTCGTGCTCGTTCCGCCCCAGGAAGCGCGCTCCCGGCGCGGGGCCCTTCGCGCCGTCCAGCCACTCGACCGACCGCAGCTCGGTGCTGGTGCGCGGCATCAGGGCGATGTCGGACACCAGCTCCCACACCGCCTCCGGCGGTGCGCCGATCCAGGTGCGGGCCTGTGCGGTCGGCCCGTCCGCGTAGCGCGCGCCGGTCCACTCCATCGTCGGACGCCTCCTCATGCCTACGGAACTGTGGAAGACCCTCAGAAACGGGGCTGAGCATGAGAGTTTCGTAGTTGGACTCACCCGTCAAGAGTTCTCCCGCGCGACGGCCGGGCGACCGGGCGGGGGTGGCTCAGCGGGTGAACCGCTCCTGGATGTCGGGGCGTTGTGCGAGCTTCGACGGGAAGCCGGGGCCCAGCCGGGGGCGGGTGTTCTCCGCCGTCATGGCCTCCCCGCACGCCGCGCAGGTCACCTCGGCGTGGCTCTCCTGGCCGCACCGGTCGTGGTGGAGGACGACGGGCGGCCCCTCCCCGTCGCCCAGCCAGCGGTCGCCCCACCGTGACATCGCCGCGAGGACGCCGAAGAAGTCCCGGCCCATCTCGGTGAGGACGTAGTCGTAGCGCGCCGGTTCCTCCTGGTAGAGCTGCTTCTCCAGCAGCCCCTCGTCCACCAGCCGCCGCAGCCGCCCCGCCAGGGTGGTGCGCGCGATGCCCAGGGACTGCTGGAACTCGTCGAACCTGCGCACTCCGTAGAACGCCTCGCGCAGCACCAGCGGCGTCCACCAGTCGCCCAGCAGGTCCATCGTGCGCGCGATCGAGCAGGGCCACTGCGCGAAGGAGGTGCGTTTCATGGCCGTAAGGATAGGAGCGCCGGGGCGTGCGGAGAGGAGTGCCGGGCGGGGCTGTGCTGTTCAGGCCGCCGGGGTCCGCGGGGCCCGGCTCCTCCGTCAGAATCCCCACGGCCTCTTGCGGGGCATCACCTGCGCGTCGTGGAGCGGCGCCGTGAGGGCGTGCAGCGGGGCCTGCCAGTGGGGGCGCAGCGCGGTCAGGGCGAGGAAGCGGGCCTGGGCGTCCAGGTCGCGGGCCGCCGTGGTGGCCGCCTGGAGGCCGCCGGAGTGGAGGACCTCGACGAGATGGTGGAGCGTTCCGCCGCAGATGGCCGTGACGGCGGGGGTGTCGGTGAGGTGGGCCAGGCTGCCGCCGGTCCTGCGCGCGGCCACGTCGAGTGCTGCCAGTACGCGGACGAGGTGGATCGGGCCGTCGCGGTCGTCCTCGGCCAGCTCCCGCGCCGTCTGCGCGGCGGCCTCCTCGGTTCCCGTGCCCGACCAGGCCGCCAGCAGCCGGGTCAGCGGCGCGGGGTCGATCATGCGCGGGGGAGTGGATTCGTAGTCCGCCGAGCTGACCCGCCGCAGCGAGGGGCCGCGGTCCTTCGCACCGGGACGGACTCTGTTGTCTTTGCTTGCCATCGTGCCTTTCGCCGCCTGCTTGGTGAGCCATGCGCAGGGCGCGGACCCGGCGGGTCGGCCTCGCCCGTGGGCCTTCTCCGCGATCCTCCCCGGGAGGTGGCCGCCGCCGCATTTCCCGTTCCCGGCAACGTTCCGCACCGCGGAAGTGCCTGCCTCGCACCGCGGGCCGGGGGAAACACCGCTGATCAGGGCGGGTCCGGAGGGGGCGGCCTCGTCGGGCTGACACCTCGGCGGCCCTTGGCCTCGACGATTAATTCATATTTAATAGCGGGACTGGACTCTCTCGCAGGCCTCTCGCCCGCCCTCCGTCAGGAGCCCCCATGAAGATCACCCGTGTCGAGACCTTCGCCGTGCCGCCGCGCTGGCTGCTCTGCCGGATCGAGACCGACGAGGGGCATGTCGGCTGGGGCGAGCCGGTGGTCGAGGGGCGTGCCGCGACGGTGCGCACCGCCGTGGAGGAGCTGGCCGGGCAGTTCCTGACCGGCGCGGACCCGCTGCGTGTCGAGGACCTGTGGCAGCAGATGACCAAGGGCTCCTTCTACCGCGGCGGCCCCGTCCTCTCCTCCGCCGTCGCCGGGCTCGACCAGGCGCTGTGGGACATCGCGGGCAAGCACTACGGCGCCCCCGTGCACCAGCTCCTGGGCGGCCCGGTGCGCGAGAAGGTCCGCGCCTACAGCTGGGTCGGCGGCGACGAGCCCTCCGAGCTGCGCGAGCACGTGCAGCGGCAGGTGGAGGCGGGCTTCACCGCTGTGAAGATGAACGCGAGCGGCCGGATGAACCGGCTGGCCACCGTACGGGACATCGAGGGCATCGTTGCCCGCGCCGAGACCGCCCGCGAGGTGCTCGGCCCCGACGGAGACTTCGCCGTCGACTTCCACGGGCGCTTCACCGCCGCGAACGCGCGCAAGGTGCTGCCCCACCTCGCCCCGTACAACCCGCTGTTCGCCGAGGAGCCGCTGCTGCCGGAGTACCCGCACCTGCTCGCCGGCCTCGTCGCCGCCTCCCCGGTGCCGATCGCCACGGGCGAGCGGCTCTACTCCCGCAGCGACGTCCTGCCCGCGCTCCAGGCCGGGGTCGCCGTCCTCCAGCCGGACCTCTCCCACGCCGGGGGCATCTCCGAGGTCCGCCGCATCGCCGCGCTCGCGGAGACCTTCGACGTGCCCGTGGCACCGCACTGCCCCCTCGGCCCCGTCTCCCTTGCGGCCAGCCTCCAGATCGGCTTCTGCACCCCGAACTTCCTCATCCAGGAGCAGAGCATCGGCATCCACTACAACACCGGCGCCGAGGTGCTCGACTACGTCGCGGACAAGGAGCCCTTCCGCTTCCACGACGGGTACCTCGCCCGGCCCACCGCGCCGGGCCTCGGCGTCGAGGTGGACGAGCGCGCCGTGCGAGCGGCGGACGGTTACGACACGTGGCGCAATCCCGTCTGGCGGCACCACGACGGCTCGTTCGCCGAGTGGTGACCACCACCGCCGCCTCGCCCGCACCCCCGCACCCCCGCATTCCGCAACCCCGCACCACCTGGAGATCCCCGCCATGGACAGCCCCGCCCTCCTCGCCCGGCTCCGCCGCGAACGTCTCGTCGCCATCGTGCGCGGCAGCGACGCGGAGGCGGCGCTGCGTACCGTCCTCGCGCTGGCGGAGGAGGGCGTGTCCCTCATCGAGGTGTCGCTGAACACCGACGAGGCACTCGGCGTCATCGCCCGCGCCGCACGCGAACTGGCCCCCGGTGCCGCGCTGGGCGCGGGCACGGTGCTCACCGCCGACGACGTGCACGCCGCCGCCGAGGCGGGGGCGCGCTGGATGGTCACCCCAGCCGTCGCCGAGTCGGTCGGGGTCGCGGCCGACGCCGGACTCCCGGTCCTGGCGGGCGCGTTCACCCCCACCGAGGCCGTCGCCGCCGTACGGGCCGGAGCCGACGCAGTGAAGCTCTTCCCCGCCTCGGCCGGCGGCCCCTCCTACCTCAAGGCGCTCCGCGACCCGCTGCCGGAGGTGCCGTTCGTACCCGTCGGAGGCGTGGACGCCACTGTGGCCCGCGACTACCTCGCCGTGGGCGCGACCGCCGTCGGCGTCGGCTCGCCCCTCGTCGGTGACGCCGCGCACGGCGGCGATCTCGGCGCGCTGCGGGCACGCGCACGGGAGTTCATCGCCGTGTGCGCCGAGGACACCCAGCCGTGACGAGTGCGGAGAGTGCGGAGAGAGGGGGAGCGGCGCGGATGACGTCGTACGCGGGCCGGGGCGTGCACGGTCAGGTGGTCGAACACCTCGGCTACCGCCTGGTCTCCGGCGAGGTGGCCGAGGGAGACACGCTCGATCCACGGGCGCTGGCGCGGGAGTGGGACCTCAGCCTCACGGTGATCCGTGAGTCCCTCAAGGTGCTGGCGGGCAAGGGGCTGGTCGCGGCGCGGCAGAAGCGCGGGACGTTCGTACGGGCGCGCGGTGAGTGGAACATGCTCGACGCGGACGTCATCCGCTGGCGCGTGGCCGCGGGCAAGGGCGAAAGCCTGCTGCGCGACCTCGGCGAGCTGCGGATGATCGTCGAACCCGCCGCGGTGCGGCACGCCGCCGAACGCCGCACCGACGAGGACCTGTCGGCGCTGGAGCGGGCGCTGACGGCCATGGGCGAGGCCGGTGACGACGCCGCCGAGGCGGCGGCAGCGGACGTCGCGTTCCACCGTGCGCTGCTCACCGCCTCGGGGAACGAGATGCTGGCCCGGCTCGACCAGCTCATGGAGCCGGTGCTGCGCGCGCGGGACAGCATCGTGCACGCGCCGCACGGCGTGGCCGACGACCCGGTCCCCAGCCACCGCGCCGTCTTCGAAGCCGTCCGGGCCCGCGACGCGGACCGCGCCTGCGCCGCCATGGCCGACCTCCTCACCAAGGCCGAAGCGGACGCGGATCTCGCGGTACGGGACCTCACGGGGCGACGGGGTGTCGCGCGCCCCGAGGGGTGAGCGGGGCCGGGGCTTCCGCCGAGGCCCCGCTCGTCGCGCTACTCGTCGCTCGTCGCGCTACTCGTCGCCGCTGAACAGCACGAGCAGGAACCACCAGACGGCCCTGCTCACGAGTCCCGCCGCCACCTGGCGGCCGAACCCGCCTCGCGGCGTGGCCGTCTTCTCCGGCTTCGAACGCTCTTGTTCGTTCAAGCCTCACACCTCCCTCCTTGGACTGACCTCCCCCAGCGGGTCTGACCAAGTGAGTCGGGATGCGAGAGGCAGATTACCCGACGAGAGCGGCCGAACGGGTGAACTTGGCTTCTCCGCAGGGCGGTTGAAGGGCCCCGCGCGCTCGTCGAAGGGCTCTTCGCCCTCGACGCGGCGGGCGCTGGAGGGGCTATCGTGCCTCTATGTCTGATCCGCTCCGCATCGTCTCGCGCGACTCCCCGATGGCCCTCGCCCAGGTGGAGCGCGTCCGCGCCGAGTTGGCCGTGCTGCGTCCGGGGCTGCGTACCGAGGTCGTGCCGGTCAAGACGACCGGCGACCGTTGGATGGGGGACCTCTCGCAGGTCGAGGGCAAGGGTGCCTTCACGAAGGAGGTCGACGCCGCGCTGCTCGCCGGTGCCGCCGACCTCGCCGTGCACTGTGTGAAGGACATCCCCGCCGACCGTCCGCTGCCGGCGGGAACGACATTCGCGGCCTTCCTCGAACGCGACGACGTCCGCGACGCACTCATCGACCGCGAGGGCCGCACCCTCGCCGAGCTGCCGCCCGGCACCCGCATCGGAACCTCGTCGGTGCGCCGCGTCGCACAACTGGCCGCCTCCCACCCGCACGTGGAGTGCGTGCCCATGCGGGGGAACGCGAACAGGCGCCTGGAGAAACTCGCCGCGGGGGACGCTGACGCCCTCCTGCTGGCCGTCTCGGGGCTGGAGCGCATCGGCCGTACGGACGTCATCACGGAGATCCTGTCCGTGGAGACGATGCTGCCGCCGGTAGGGGCCGGTGTCCTGGCGCTCCAGTGCCGCGAGGACGACACCGCGACGAGCGAGATCGTCAGCGGCCTCGGCCACCCCGGTACGGACCGCGAGACGCAGGCGGAGCGCATGCTGCTGCACGTGCTCCAGGGGCACTGCAACAGCCCCATCGCCGGATACGCCACCACGCGCGGCGGCGAACTCTCCCTGCGCGCCAGCGTGTTCACACCGGACGGCAAGACGGTCCTCAACGCGCACGAGTGGGCGGGACGGCTCGACCCGTCCACGCTCGGCACCTCCGTCGCCGTCGCCCTCCTGCGCCAGGGCGCCCGCGACCTGATCGACAGCATCGCGCACTGACCCCGAGGTCGGCGGCACGTCCCCTCAGTGGTTCGAGTGGCGGGACGAGCGTGCCGCGGGACGGGCGGGTGGGTGGTTTCCCCTCGTCGTCCGGGGTGGTACCACGGGGTGGTCCCGGCCGTGTGGGCCGTCGGCGTCGGCCGAGGAGGCGGGGGAGAGCGGCAGGCGGGCCGTGAAGTCGCGGAACGCGTGCGTCGCCGGGTGGACGGGTTCGCGCGGCCACACCAGGCGGACGGTCACGGGAGGCGCGTCCACGAGCGGGAGATAGCGGATACGGGGATGCGGATGGCTCTCCGCCGTGCCCTCCGAGGTGACCCCGACGGCCTCGCCGGTCGCGATGGTGGTGAGCCACTCGTCGACACCGGGCACCTCGAACGTGTGCGGTGCCCGCCCGTGGCCCGCGCCCGGCCACAGCTCGGCACCCGTCGTCGCCGCGGTGGCGCAGAGCACGACCGGCCGTCCTGTGAGGTCGTCCAGCCGCAGGGTGCGCCGTCCCGCGAGCGGGCCGCTGTCGGGGACGGCCGCCACACGGGGCTCGGTGTAGAGGTCGATGGCCGCCAGCTCCGTGCGCGCCGTCGGGCCGGGCCCGTACGGCGCGGATCCCGTGCGCAGGAACGCGACATCGACCTCGCCCCGGCGCAGCGCGCCCTCCGGGTCGTCGCAGCGCCGCACCCGCACGGGAGTGTCCGGGTGCGTCTCGCGCCACGCGCTCAGCAGTGGCACCGTGTGGCGGCCGAGCACCGACCAGGCGAACCCGACACGCAGCGGTCCAGGACCGCCGGACGCGGCCTCGGCGAGGGCGTCGTCGAGCTGGCGCAGGATGCGGTGGGCGTGCTCCCACAGCCGCTGCCCCGCCTCGGTGAGCGCGAGGTGCCGCGTGGTGCGTTCGACGAGGCGCGTGCCGAGCCTGCGCTCCATCTGGTCGAGGGTGCGGGAGAGCGCGGGCTGGCTGACGCGCAGCGCCGCCGCGGCCCCGGTGATCGTGCCCTCGTCGCCGATCGCGGCCAGCGCGCGCAGATGCCGCAGCTCCACATTCATAACCAGCAAGCATAACTGCGGCGCGGACGGCATTTCCCTCCGCGTCCGGACGGTTCTAGCGTCGCGGGCATGAAGATTCTCCTCATCGGGGCCGCCGGAAAGCTCGGCGCCGCCGTCCACAAGACACTGGCGGGACGCGGCCACGAAGTCCTCACCGTCGGCCGCACCAGCGGCGACCTGCGCTGCGACATCGCCGACCCCGCCGCCACCGCCGCGCTCTACGAACGCGTCGGCCCCGTGGACGCGGTGGCCAGCGCGGCGGGCGACGTGCCCTACAAGCCCGTAAGCGAGATGACGCCGCAGGACTACGAATCCGCGTTCCACGGCAAGGTGCTCAGCCAGATCGAGCTGGTGCGCCAGGGCCTGCCCCGGATCGCCGAACGGGGCTCCTTCACGCTGATCACCGGCGTGCTGGCCCGCGACCCCATCCCCACGGGCAGCGCCGCCTCGATGGCGAACGGCGCCGTGGAGTCCTTCGTACGGGCCGCCGCCATCGAGATCGCCCCGCTGCGCATCAACGCCGTCAGCCCCACGGTCTTCACCGAGAGCCTCGCTGACTACGGCGACTTCTTCCCCGGCGTGCCTCCTGTCGACCTCGCGCAGGTCGCGCAGGCATACGTCCGCTCCGTCGAAGGCGGCCAGACTGGCCAGATCTACGGACTGTCCTGACGTCCCGGCGCGACGGTCCCCGTCAGTCCCGGTGGTGGTGTTCCGGGTGCGGCTGGACGGCGCCCTCGGAGTGGGCGTGGGCGAACTCCTCGATGAGCCGGTCGGCGTCGGTCAGCAGCACACCGTGGCTCGCCCAGGCCGGTGTGCCCTCCGCGGCGGCGGTGAGCTCGCGGTGCCGGGCGCGCCCGTCCTCCAGCGCCTGGTCGAAGGGGTTGCGCCGGTGCCGGCCGTCCTCGTGCGCCCCGATCTGGCCGACGGCCCGGGACAGGGTGCCGAGGAGGTCCGCGTACGGGCACAGGAAGTCGTCGTCGGGGGTGGGCCCGGACTCGTCGTCGATGATCCGCAGCAGCCCGTAGCAGATGCTGCGGATCTGCTCGCTGGCGCGCGCGAGGGCCTCGACGAACGTGCGGTACCCGGCGAAACTCGTGGGGAGGGTGTTGCGGGGGAGCAGCCGACGGGGGTTGTAGACGACGGACTCGGCGCCGGACTCCACCGCGTACCGGGCACTGTCGACGGAGGCGTCGAGCCGACGGGCACGGTGCAGCCAGTCGGCCACCACATCCCGCTCCGGCAGGCCCTCGCCGAGCCCCCTGGCGATGTCGTTCAGGAGGGTGGCCACCGTGTGGGACATCTCGTGGACCCCTTGCGTGGCGGCGCGGTAGCGCAGGGGCGGCAGCAGGAGCAGGGTGACGGCGATGCCGACGCCCGCGCCCAGCAGCGCCATGAGGATGATCTGCCACAGCATCTGCTCGTGCGTGCCCGAGAGCGCGTTGTACGCGAAGACCCCCGCGACCGACACCTGGATGCCCTGGCTGCCCAGCCGGTTCCACCGTCCCACGGCCAGGGTGAGGCCGAGCATCACCGCGAACGCGGCGGCGTTCTCGCCCAGCGTCGGGCCGACGGCCCCGGCCGCCAGCACGCCGAGGACGACGGCGATCACGTAGCGCACCGACTGCAACAGGGAGCGGTACGCGGTGGACTGGACGACCAGCAGCGCGGTGAAGGGCGCGTAGGTGGGCTGCGGGGAGACGAACGCGTACTGGGCCAGTGCCCAGGAGAGCACCCCGGCGACGGCACTCTTGAACAGCAGGAACAGCGTGTCCCGCTCGGGCCCCGAGTGCTCCTTGGCCCGCTTCAGGCCCCGCCACAGGCGGCCCGGAGCGCGCAGGGCCGCCTGCCACCGCTCGGCGACGGACCGGCCCTGACGCACCATGGGCTCCTGCTGCCCTCGCTGCTGGGCCTGCTGCTGCTTCCGCCGTTCCTGCTGCCCTTGCCGCTCCTGCCGGGGTCCGGCCTTCGCGGTCCCCTTGCCCTTCCCCGCGCCCCCGGCCTCTCGCGCAGCCCGCAACGTTCCCTCAACTCCCCTCGTCCACGGTCGCGTTCCCCCGGCGGGCCGTGTCGTCGGCGCCGGGGCAGAAGGCGAGTCCCCGCAAAGCCTCACGGGGAACAGCCGTGACCCGTGGCGCGGGACACACTTTCGTCACCGGGCCATGGCATGCGCCCGCGCGGGCACGCGGTGGCGGGGTGTCGGGGTATGCGGGTGCGGAGGGAGCCTGGACCGTCAGCCCGCGCCGGGAAGGCGGACATCCACGAGTCCGCCCCTGACCTGTGTCTCGAAGGCGGGCTGGGGAGCGGTGGCCGGACCCCGTACGTTCCAGCCGTCCGACAGGCGGAAGACGCTGCCGTGCCAGGGGCACGTCACACAGCCGTCGGAGATCTCGCCTCCGGAGAGCGGACCGGAGAGGTGGCTGCACCGGTCGGCGAGCACACGTACCTCGCCGTCGGGCTCCCGCACGACCAGAAGGGGCACCTCGCCCAGCTCCTTGCGTACGGGCTCACCCACCGTCAGCTCCGTCACGGGGCACAGGGTGTGCCAGCCGGGCTCCAGCAGATGCGGCACGGGCTCGGTCTTGTTGGCGCCCGCTCCCTGCCGGTAGGCGAGGTGGCCGCCCAGGAGACCTCCGCCGCCCGCGGCGCAGAGCCCGGCGACACCCAGCGCACGGCCCAGCCCCGCGCGCCCGCGGCCCCTGGCCACCCATGAGCCCGCGTACAGGCCGACGGCCAGGGCGTTCGACGCCGCGTGCACCAGGCCGGTGCGCATCTGCTGCTCGTGCTGCTCCGACCAGTCCACCCACCCGGCCAGCGCCGCCGGAAGAGCCGCCACCACGCCCCCGCCCACCAGGAGGCGGGCGCTCTTCTCCGCTCCCGGCACCGCGTCGAGCACGGCGGCCGACAGCCAGGCCCCCATCGGAAGCTGGACCATCGCGGGATGGAGCGGATGCCCCAGCGGGCGGCCGTGTAGGACGTCGCGGAGCCGTCGTCCCAGCGGCAGTCCGCGCACCACGGGCTGTACGGGGCCGATCGCGCGGTCGAGCGACTCGGCCCGCTCCAGGGCGTCGAGCGCCCCCGGCAGCGTGACGCGTGACGGCGAGACCCGTACGGCGCCGTCCGGCGCGGAGGCGGAGGGCGCCGGGCTTCGGTGCTGCGAGAAGGTGAACCGCATGGCGGGGCGAGTAGCCGCGGGCCTGCCGCTCAAACGGTGCGGTGTGGGGGGCCCGCGGCGAACACCCCGTCCGCCCGGCCGGACGGTCATGAGCACTTCTCACCGGCCGGACGGCGGGGCACCATACGAGGCGTTCCATCGCGGATCTGAGATCCCCGCTCGTGCACGACCCCACGGGAGAGAGAGCTCAAGACATGAAGAACGCTGTACGGCGGGCCGGACCGGCCCTGCTGGCGCTGGCGGGACTCCTCGGCGGTGCGGTCGCCGCCGCCCCGCCCCCGGCCGAGGCCGCACCACGGCACCCCCTCACCGGGCAGGAGCAGGCCGGGGAAGAGGAGGCCGGGCGGGAGAAGAAGGACCCGGCACACACGGACGTGCTGTTCATCGGCGCCCACCCTGACGACGAATCCATGTCGCTGGCCACCCTCGGCCAGCTCAAGGAGCGGCACGGCCTGAGCACCGGCGTCGTCACGATCACCCGTGGCGAGGGCGGCGGGAACGCGGTGGGCCCGGAGGAAGGCCCCCAGCTCGGACTGATCCGTGAGACGGAGGAACGCGAGGCCGTCGCGCACGCGGGGGTGCGCAACGTCTTCTACCTCGACAAGCCCGACTTCTGGTACACGCTCTCGGCACCCCTGGCCGACAAGCTCTGGGCCGTCGGCGAGAACCGCCAGGACACCCTGGAGCGTCTCGTCCGGCTCATCAGGGCGACGACACCGAAGACCGTGGTCACCATGGACCCGCGCCCCTTCGACCAGCACGGCGCCCACCAGGAAGGGGCGCGGCTGGCGACGGAGGCGTTCCAGCTGGCGGGCAAGCGCACCGCCTTCCCCGAACAGATCAGCCGCGAGAAGTACCGCCCCTGGCAGTCGTCGCGGCTGCTCGCGCAGAACGGCGCCTACGAGGGTCCCGTCGGCAAGAAGTGCGCCGCGCACCGTGGCGAGGACCCGCACACGGGCCTTCCCGTCACGGGCGCGTGGACGGGCGCCATCTCCCGTGAGACGGGCACGACATGGGCGCAGGTCGAGCGCGACGCCGCCCGCGTCTTCCGCACCCAGGGCTTCGACACCATGCTCCCGCCGAAGGTCACCACGCCACGGGACGAGCTGGGCTGCGAGTGGTTCTCCGTACTGGCCGAACACGGCGAACCCGTGAAGGCCGAGGTGCGGCCCCAGGGCGAACTGAAGCCCCTCTACGCGGAGTTCCGCGACTGGGCCACCCGCGCGGGCATGCCCTGGCTCGCCAACGAGGCACAGCCCGACTACCCCGACAACCCCTCGACGACTGTGCCCCGCGCCGAGCGGAGGCCCGCCGTCGACGGCAAGGCGGGCCCGGACGAGTACCCGGGCCCCGAACTGCCGCTGCGGCACTGGCAGAACGAGGAGTGCGAGGGAACCGCAGACTGCGCGGCGACGGCCCGTACCGCGTGGCACGGTGACAGCCTCTACGTCCTCTTCGACGTCACCGACGACGAGCGCGGCACGGCGCTGGAGCAGTCCGACTGCAAACGGCACTGGCGCACCGACTCCGTCGAGATCGACCTCGACCCGCGCGGCACTTCGGACGACACCTCGACCACCTTCAAGGCCGGGATCCTCCCCTACACGAAGGAGGGCGGCCCCTGCGCGGGCCGCGACGCCGACAACCACCAGGGCCCCGCGTCGGCCACGGCACCGGGCATGGACGTCGCCTCCACCCTCAAGGAGAAGGAGGGGGAGCAGGACGGTGCGGCGTACGCGGGCTACACCGTCGAGGCGGAGATCCCGCTGAGCGACCTCCCTGCGGCCGTCGACCCACGGAACCTGACCGCCAACTTCCTCCTGTACGACTCCGATACGCAGGACAAGACCGGTCAGACCCGGCTCGCCTGGTCCCCCTACGGGAGCGCCCAGGCCGACCCGTACGTCTGGGGCGGCGCCCGGCTCGACGGGTTCACCGCGCCGCCCGAGCGCCCGCAGACGCCGCCGGTGATCCCGCTGGAGGCGGCACAGAGCAAGGACTCGCCCGCCTCGGTCGTCCAGTCCCGCCGCACCGGCGTCCCGCTGGCGGCCGGGCCCCGCGACCCGGGGGAGCGGAGGTGAACGCGGACCGGGGCTAGCGCTGGATGCCCGGACGCGTGCGGCTCGGAGGTGTTGGGGTGACAGGTCACAGTTGACGGCTGACAGCTAACAGATGTCAGGTATCAAGTATCAGATAACAGATTCTGCAATCTGTTACTTGTCGCCTGTCACCCGCCCGGCGCGACCGCCTCCAGTTCGTCCACCGTGCCGGACATGACGACCCGCAGGTGCTCGGTGAGGTGCTCGACGGGCCAGTCCCACCAGGCGATGTCCAGGAGGCGGGCGATGTCCGCGTCGCTGTAGCGCCTCCGGAGGAGCTTGGCCGGGTTGCCGCCGACGATGCCGTAGTCGGGCACGTCGTCCACGACCACGGAGCCGGAGGCGATGACGGCGCCGTGCCCGATGCGGACGCCGGGCATCACCATGGTGTCGTAGCCGAACCAGACGTCGTTGCCGACGACGGTGTCGCCCCGCCCCGGCAGCCCCGTGATGAGGTCGAAGTGCTCGGCCCAGGAGCCGCCCATGATGGGGAACGGGAAGGTGGAGGGGCCGTCCATGCGGTGGTTGGCACCGTTCATGAGGAACCGCGTCCCGGTGCCCAGCGCGCAGAACTTGCCGATGACCAGTTTTTCCGGGCCGTAGTGGTAGAGGACGTTGCGGGTCTCGAACGCGGTCGCGTCGTCCGGGTCGTCGTAGTACGAGAACTCCCCGGCCTCGATGAGTTCGGACGTCACCAGCGGCTTGAGCAGGACGACGCGCGGCTGGTCGGGGAAGGGGTGAAGCACCGTCGGGTCGGCGGGAATCGGAGGTGTGGCGGTCACAGGATGTCGCTCTCGGGTAGGGGGCAGAGGACTGATCGTCCCATCGGGCGCCGGGCCTCCCGCGCCCGCGCCCCCTCCCGGCGTTCACCTCGCCGCTGTCGTCACTGCTGTTGCCGGCGGGCCGCGACCGCGGCCACCGCGCGGGTGATGACAGCCTCGGCCTTCTCCTTGTCCACGCCGAGACCCGTCAGCACACCCTGGCCGTCCTCGAGTTCGAGGAGGGCGAGCAGGATGTGCTCGGTCCCGATGTAGTTGTGCCCCATCCGCAGCGCTTCCCTGAAGGTCAGCTCCAGCGCCTTGCGCGACTTCGCGTCGTACGGGATCAGCTCGGGGACCGAGGCGGCGGCCGGGGGCAGCGCGGCGGTCGCGGCCTCCCGGACGGTGTCCAGCGGCACGTCCAGGGCGACGAGCGTCGCCGCCGCGATGGCCTCCGGCTCGGCGAGGAGCCCGAGGACGAGGTGGGCGAGGCCGATCTCGTCGTTGCCCGCCGTGCGGGCCTCGTTCTGCGCCGCCATCAGCACGTTCTTCGCGCGCGGGGTGAAGCGGCTGAACCCCTGGCTCGGGTCGAGGTCCAGCGGCTGGTCGGAGCCCTTGGTGACGAAGCGCTTCTGGGCCGCCTGCTTGGTGACGCCCATGCTCGCGCCGATCTCCGTCCAGGAGGCGCCCGAGCGCCGGGCCTGGTCCACGAAGTGCCCGATGAGGTGGTCGGCGACCTCGCCCAGGTGGTCGGCGGCGATGACCGCGTCGGAGAGCTGGTCGAGGGCGCTGGAATGGACCTTCTTGATGGCCTCGATCAGATCGTCGAGGCGTACGGGGTGGTTCGAGCTTATGGGCTGCGTCATGCGTCAACCATAGGTTGACGCCAGAGGTACCGTCAACCACAAGTTGACGATCGATGGGTCGAAGCCGTTCTTGGGCGCTGGGGCGGTGCCGGGGCTGTTGTGTCCCGCCGGTATTCCGGGCAGCCTGACCGGTGAGCGGCGCGGAACGGTCCGCGCCGCGGGCGCCGTCCCGGCACCCAGGAACGCGGCCGGTGCCGGAGGCCACGTCGGAGGAAGGACCGTCCCGTGCCCGTCATCGACGTATGGGCCCAGCACCCGACACCGCGCTTCAGCGGCCACGAGATGTTCGCGTCGCTGCGCCGCTGGACCGGCGAACCGGCCCTCACGGAGGACCTGCCCGTGGCGCGCACGCTCGCGGCCATGGACGCCGGGGGAGTGGACCAGGCGCTGATCAGCGCCTGGCACGGGCCGGAGGGTGCGCTGATCTCCAACGACGAGGTCGCGGGGTTCGTCGCCCAGGCGCCCGGG
Source organism: Streptomyces sp. NPDC054796 (assembly GCF_053611545.1). NCBI lineage: Bacteria > Bacillati > Actinomycetota > Actinomycetes > Kitasatosporales > Streptomycetaceae > Streptomyces > Streptomyces sp. NPDC054796. The sequence continues at coordinate 74,994 of NZ_JBSHAO010000023.1, forward strand.
AGGCTCTTCGGGGTGGCGTCGGTCGATCTGCGCCGGCCGATGGACGCGGTGCGCGAGCTGCGCCGAGCGGTGCGCGAGCTGGGGTTCAGGGCGCTGCGTGTCGTGCCGTGGCTGTGGGAACTGCCGCCCAACGACCGGCGTTACTATCCGCTCTACGCGGAGTGCGTCGAACTGGGCATCCCGTTCTGCACCCAGGTCGGCCACACGGGCCCGCTGCGCACCTCGGAGACCGGCCGCCCGATCCCGTACCTGGACGACGTGGCACTGGACTTCCCCGAGCTGACCATCGTGGCCGGTCACATCGGCTACCCGTGGACGACCGAGATGATCGCGGTGGCCACCAAGTACCCGAACGTCCACATCGACACCTCGGCCTACACCGTCCGCCGCTACCCCGCCGAACTCGTGACGTATCTGGGCGGGCACGGCAGGCGGAAGGTCCTCTTCGGCACCAACTACCCCATGATCCCCGCCGAGAAGGCCCTCACGGGCTTCGCGGAGCTGGCCCTCGACGAGGAGGCAAGGGACCTCTTCCTCGCGGGGAACGCCCGCAGGGTCTTCGGGCTGTAGCGGCGGGCGCGCGGGAGCCGAAGGGGTCTCGCGCACGCCTCACGGACGGCCGTACGCCGCCCCCCCCGTCACCCTCCCCCTCCTGGGGCCGTCCGCCCCTCCCAGGCCGTCCGCGGGCGGGTCACCGTCGTACGCCGTCCCCGTAACAGGGGAGCCACAGGGGGCCGGACGGCCCAGGGGGTGCGTGTCCCCGCGGCCCCTCGCGCTGTTGGAGCGTGCGGAAGCCGGGCGGCGGGAAACGGCGCTGACGGAACGTCACAGCACGGGCCCGCCGGACGGTGGACACACCGGACACACGGCGAGGGACAGCGGAGGGAGACGGCGATGATCGCGAGCATCGAACGCGCCATGGAGCGGTGGACGGCCACCTTGTGGGCCGCCGTCCGTCGCGAGAAGGAGAAGCCGATCGAGGTGGTGGCCGGGCTGCTGCGCGCCTGCGACGAGAACGCGGTGATCGTGGGCCGGGGCCGCACCGTGGTCCCCAACCACTTCACGATCGAGCTGCCGCGCGAGAGCTACCGCGAACTCGACGGCCACGCGGAGGTGCTGGCCGAGCGGCTGGCCACCCGGATCCGGCAGTACGCGGCGGAGCGGCACTACACCTTCGCAGGGCCCGTACGGGTGCGGCTGCGGGGCTACGGCGGAGCGGGCAGCGGCTTCCGCTACCGCATCCGCAGCCACATCGACCCCACCCGGCCGCCCGCGCGCACCGACGACCTGACCCGCGCCCTGCCGGCGGTGACCGTCTGACGCGCCGGTCCGGCGCCCGCATCCGTTCTTCCCGCGCACCCTGCTCTGTGACGCGCCCGGTCTTCCCGCGCCCCGGCTTGCGACGCGCCCGGCCTTCCGGCGCACCGTGTCCCCTGGACCCGTCCCTGGGCCTCGGGGCCCAGGTCCCCGACGGCGTCCCCCGGACGCCGCGTGCGCCGGAAGGCCACGCGGGAGCGTGGCCGTGCCGCCTCCCCGGCGAGCGGCACGGTCACGCTCCCCCCCCGTGCTGAAGACTTTGACGGTCCAACGTTGGACGAACCTTGAAGAGACCTTGAATCCCCTGTTCACAGCGCCTTTGCTGAGGTTAGGGTGCCGCAGCGGAGGGTGGGCGCGTGATGGCGGTGGAGTTCGTGGTGTTCGGCCACGTCGAGGCGCGTATCGACGGAGAACCGGTCGATCTGGGACACGTGCGGCAGCGGTGTGTCCTGGCCGCGCTGCTGGCCGACGTCAACCGCCCGGTGCCCGTGGGCCGTCTCGTCGACCGCGTATGGGGGGACCGGCCGCCGCGACGGCCGCAGGGCACCCTCTACAGCTATCTCTCCCGGCTGCGCCAGGCGCTGGCCCCCGCCGCGGACGAGGCGCGGCTCGCCCGGCGGCACGGCGGCTACCTCGTCGAGGCGGACCCCACGTCCGTGGACCTGCACCGGTTCCGCCACCTCGTCGGGGCGGCACGCGCGGCCGACGAGGTGGCCGAGGCCGCGGCGCTGTTCGAGCGCGCGCTCGGCCTGTGGCGCGGCGACGCCTTCGCGGCGCTCGACACCCCGTGGTTCCACTCCTTACGGGAGACGGCGCGCGGCGAGAGGTTCGCGGCGGAACTGGACCTGGGCGAGGCGCGCTTACGGCTCGGTCAGCACGCCGGACTGGTCGCTGAGCTGCCCGCCCGCGTGCGGGCCCATCCGCTGGACGAGCGGCTCGCGGCGCAGTTCATGCTCGCGCTGTACCGGGGCGGGCGGCCCGCCGAGGCCCTCGCCCACTACCAGCGGGTGCGGGAACGGCTCGCGGAGGAGCTGGGGACCGACCCGAGCCCGGCGCTGCGGACGCTGCACCAGCGGATCCTCACCAACGACCCCGCGCTGGACCCACCGGGCACACCGGGCACACCGGTCCCACCTGACTCCCTGACGCCCCGGGCGGGGCAAGCGGCGGAGGAGCCCGGGGAGCACGGGGAGTCCGAAGAGCCCGGCGCCGAGGACCGCGAGGGGGTGCGAGTGGGGGCGGAGGCGGGGGCGGCTGAGCGGGGCGGCACGGACACGTCACCGGGCGCGACCGAGGCGCCCGTCCCGCCCACGGTCCCCGTGGCCGTACCGCGCCAACTGCCCCCGCCCATGCCGCTGTTCGTCGGGAGAGCCCCCCGGCTGGCCGAACTCGACAAGGCACTGGGCGGCGAGGGCGCGTCCGGCGGTGCGATGCCCCTCGCCGTCGTCGGCGGTACCGGCGGCATCGGCAAGACGTGGCTCGCCGTCCACTGGGCGCACCAGAACGCCGCCGCGTTCCCCGACGGGCAGCTCTACGCCGACCTGCGCGGCTTCGCCGTCGCGGCGGAACCGGTGCCACCGGAGGATGTGCTGCTGAGCTTTCTGCACGCACTCGGCGTGGCGGCGGCGGCCGTGCCGGTGGACCTGCCCAGCAGGGCGGCGCTCTTCCGGAGCCTGGCGGCCGGGAAGCGGATGCTGATCGTCCTCGACAACGCCCGCGACACCGGACAGGTCCTGCCGCTGCTGCCGGGGACCGCCGCCTCCACGGTGCTGGTCACGAGCAGGAACCAGCTCACGGGCCTGATCACCGCGCACGGGGCACGCGCTGTGCCCCTGGACACGCTGACCGAGGCCGAGGCACGGGAACTGCTGGTCCGGTACATCGGCGCCGAGCGGGCGGCGGCGGAGCCGGGTGCCGTCGCGGCGCTGACCGACCACTGCGCGGGCCTGCCCCTGGCCGTCAGCCTCGTCGCCGCCCGCGCCACGACCCACCCGGACTTCCCCCTCGCCGTGCTGGCCGGTGAACTCCGCAGCCGGTCAGCGCGGCTCGACGCGCTCGACGCGCACGACTTCACCGCCGACTTGCGCGCCGTCTTCTCCACCTCCTACCGCGCGCTCCAGCCCTCGGCGGCCCGCGTGTTCGGGCTGCTCGGGCAGGCCCCCGGCCCCGACATCGGGCTGGCCGCCGCCACGGCGCTGACGGGGCTGACCGCCGCGTCGACGCGCTCGCTCCTGCGCGGACTGGAGGCGGCGCACCTGCTCCAGGAACACGCGCCGGGCCGCTACCGCATGCACGAACTCGTCCGTCTCTACGCCTCCGAGCGCGGCGAACACGACCTGACGCGGCCCGACCGCGAAGCGGCACTCGCCCGCCTCGTCTCCTGCTACGCCGACACCGCACACGCGGCCGACCGGCTGCTGTCCCCGCAGCGCACGCCGATCGACCGGACGCCGATCGACCGGACGCCCCCGGCGGTGCTCCCCGCACCCCAGCCGCTCGCCGACGCGGCAGCCGCCATGGCGTGGTTCGAGACGGAGCACGCCTGCCTCCTCGACATCCACCGCTTCGCCGTCGAGCGGGGACGCGCCCAGCGGCGGCCGTCGGAAGGGCCGGAGGGTACGGAGGGCAGCGGGCACGGTCCCGGCCGCCCGTCCCCGGAGCCCGACGGGTCCGACGGGTGGTACGGGAACGCATGGCGGCTGGCCTGGTCCCTGGACACCTTCGAGTGGCGAAGGGGCCGCCACAACGACCGTGTCACCGTGCTGGGCGCCACCCTCGCCACCCCTGACGCGCTCGGCGACCCGGCGGACAGGGCCCTGGCCCACCGGCTCCTCGGCCGCGCGCACGTCCCCCTCGGACAGCACACCGAGGCACTGGACCAACTGCACCGCGCCCTCGCGCTCTACGCCGCGGCCCACGACGCCTCGGGCCAGGCCCAGACGAACCTCAACCTGGCCCTCGCCTGGGAACACCGGGGCGACGACCGCAGAGCGCTGTCCCACGCCGTCGCGAACCTCCGTATCCGCAGGGTGCTCGACGAGCCGCTGCGGGAGGCGGAGGCGCTGAACGCGGTCGGCTGGTATCTGGCCAGGCTCGGGCGCCACGGCTACGCGCGGTACTACTGCGAACAGGCCCTCGCGCTGTGCCGCGGGCTCGGCTACCGCGAGGGCGAGGCGTTCACCCAGGACAGCCTCGGCTACCTCGCCCACCGCAGCGGCGCGCACGCCCAGGCACTGGAGCACTACCAGCAGGCCCTCGCCCTGCGCCGCGAACTCGGCGACACCTACGAGGAGGCGGACGCGCTGGCCTGCCTGGGCGACGTCCACCACGCCATGGGCCACGCCGCGCCAGCCCGGGACGCCTGGCAGCAGGCCCTCACCCTCTACCGCGCCCAGCACCGCCCCCTCCAGGCGTCCCGCCTGGAGGGAGAACTGCGCTCCTCGGGCGACGACCAGGCCACTTCCGGACGCGGTGGGCGCGGCGGACGGGGCGGACGCGCGAGCCGTGCGTGATGCCGCCGAGCGCGGTACGGCGCCGTCGCGGGGTGCCTTGCGCCCACTGACCATGGCCCAATGGGGCATCGGGTTCACCACTTTCACGGGAAGCGGAGCCCCTCGCGCTTCTCATCACGGCTTCGGCGCTGTTTTCTCGTACTGGACATGTGACGCTCAGCAGGGGCCTGGACGGACACTCGGCCAATCCGAATCGCCAATGAGCCCCGCTCCGCGCCGTGCTCAGATGTTCGAATTGCGTCCGCTTGCCGGGAGACTCGCATGGACTTTCCCAGCCACCTCGCCCTCACTCCCAATACAGACATCATCCTCTGTCACAGCCCTCGCACCGTCGAGGGCACCTGCACCTGTGGTGGCGGGCAATCCGACCCCGTCCCCGCCACTGGCTTTCGTCCCGGAGCCGACCTCAGCGACTATCTCGCCGACCGGGGCATGCCCTACTGCGCACGCGCCACCGCGGACGCCACCTGGAACGTGTGCACCGCCCCCCGCACGCCCTACCAGCACAATGCCGCTCACCCCGCCCCTCTCCGTCTGAACTCCCCGCGTGCCACATCCCGCCGCGTCCGCCTTCTCCGAGCCGAACTCCCCCAGCAGTTCACCACCTACGGCAGCGACACGGGACACGCAGAGGCTCTGGCCACCCACACCCGCCTCGTCCTGGATTTCGTCACCCAATCCACCACCAGCACGGTCACCCCCACCTTCCCTCACACCCCGATCACTCCCGCCGTCCACGGCGCACTCGCCGCTGCCGTCAGTAACGACCCCCACGCCGCCTACGCTCTGGTCTGCGTCGCCGACAGCTGCGCCCGCCTGAGCCAAAGCCTCGGTGGGCTCCTCGGACACCCTGAGGCATCCTCCGGCGACCTTGGCCTGAAAGGCGTCGTCTGCGGACCTGCCCACCCCAAAGCCCTCGCCGAAGTCGCACTGCTGCCCCCTGCTGCGCGCGACGTCCTGGAAAAACGTGACGGCACCCTCGTCCCCGGCGGACCGTGGGCCCATGTCGCCGAGGACCATCGGCTGAGCAATGTCTACGCCGCTCCCAACGTTTCCTGCGGCATCTTGTTCACCCAGCTCCTGATACGCGGCGACGACCTCTGTAGCACCGACCTGGCCACCACGCACGACGAATTCTTCTACTACGAACACAATTTCGCCCGCATGACCGGTACCACTACCGGGGGCCAGTGGTACACCGCCTGGTGGCAAGCCCTGCACGAAAGCCTGCTTCATCCTCCGGTCGCGCAACGCGCCATCTTCGCGGCCATCGGCAGTCTCTACACCGCCTACAAGACCCATCTGGAAATGGCCGTTCAGGAAGCCGGTCTCGGTGACGCCGCGACCCACCGCATGCTGGACCAGAGCCGTGAAGGGTTTCTCCGCCAGCAACTCGCAGACTCAGGCGTCCTCGGCTACCTCCCCCAGGAGAACCACCACACCGGCAGCCCCCGCCAAACCGCCTGGGACCTCTCCATGACCGGACCCGGCACCGACGTCATCGACACCGGGCGGGACATCGCGGGCTCCGCCGAGCTCGGCACCTCCATGCCCCAACTCGCCGAAGGCCGTATGAACGGCGACCAACTGGCCCAGGTCTACGCCCGCCTTTGCGCCGTCATGGACGATGCCACCTTGCGTGATGACCTTGGCTGCACCTCCGTTCTCCTCGCCGATCTCAACGTCTGGCACCTCAGCAATCAACGCCACCCCATCCTGGAAATGATGCTCATCGGCCGTCACGCCACGTCCGATCTCTACTTCTCGCCTGCCCCTCTGGAGAGCTACTGGGACGAAGCTCTCCGCATGACCGGAACCCCTACGTTGCCCGGCCCGGCGAAATGCGCTCCTCTGACCGTCACTCACGACAACTCGCTCGTCACAGTCACCCCCTGCCTCGTCTTCCAATCCATCCTTGATCGTCTCGGCCCTGTCCGTAACAACGCCCTTGCTCTCATCGACCGCATCTTCGGCTTCATCGATCGCCACACGCTGGACGACATAGGCACCTTCGACCCGCTCCGATCCGAGCTGGCGGCGCACTTCATGGCCATCGCTCTCGACGGACCGACCGAAGCGGGACGCCACTTCGTATGCCATCTGTCCCACCACGCTTGGACGGTCGAACGCTTCTGTGAGATGGCCATGCAGGGCAACTACGCCTTCTACGCCAACCAGCCCTACATCGGCTGCGACCGCTCCGACCGCCCCGTCATCGAGTAGGCATTACCGCCCGTTACTGCGGGGGCGCCCCGCGGTACGGCTCAGCGCGCGTCCACGACCATCAGCGCCGTGTGCAGAGAAGTACGGGACTCGGGTGAGGTGAGGGAGGCGCCGAGGACCCGTTCGACGGTGTGGAGCCGCGCGTACAGGGTGGGGCGGCTCAGGCCCGTGCGGCGGGCCGTTGCGGTCTTGGAGCCGCCGCACTCCAGGTACGTCCGCAGCAGGGTCAGCAGATCCTCGCCGGTGCGGGCGTCGTGGTCGAGGAGGCGGCCCAGCTCGGTCTCCGCGAACGCCTGCACCCGGTGGTCGTCGCGCAGCAGTGCCACCAGGCCGCGCAGCCGTACGTCGGCCGAGCGGTAGAGCCGCGCGGCCTCGGGCATGGTGAGCCCGACCTCCGCGACGTGGTCCGCCTCTGCCAGCCCCCGCGCCGCGGCGACGAGGCTCGGCGAGGCGGGGGCCGTGCCCGCGACCCAGGCGCCGGTGCCGTCATGTACGCGCAGCCGCTCGCGCAGCCCCCTGCACACCTCGCCGAGTGCGGCGTCGGCGCCCACGGGGTCGGGGCACGACATCACCACGGAGACCGCGCCCTTGCGGCGGATCGAGACCAGTGCGGTGTGGCCCGCTGCGGCGACGGCCTGACGGGTCGCTTCGAGGAGGCGCCGGTCGCGTTCGCCCTGGGCCAGTTCACCCTGGCCCTGTGCCCCGGCGGACGCCGGCCGTCCCGGGGCGGGCGCGCGGATGACGAGGGGGACGTAGCGGGCGCTCGCCGCCAGACCGAGGGCGCCCGCGCGGGCGACGGCTTCCGCGTCGTCTGCCACGCGCCCGCTCAGGAGATCGTCGAGGAGGCCGCCGAGGGCGTGGACGACGAGCGCGTCGCGTTCCTGCTGAATCATCCGGTGCAGTTGCAGCGACTGCGCAGCGCGCTCCAGCACCATGCGGACGCGTGACGCGTCCCGCGCACCGGCCCGCGTCCCGGATCCGACGTGTCCGGCGCCCGCCTCGGACCCGTCCGCTCCGCCCCCGTCGACGGGCAGCACCAGCCGCCCCCAGCGGTCTGCCCCGACCCCCAGCCGTACCGAGGACCACGCGGCGGCCGGTTCAGGGCCCGCGCCGTCCTGGGCGTCGTGGCGGCGGGAGCGTTCGGCCCACCGGTCCAGCAGCCGTGCCGTCGGCGTGCCCGCCGCGCAGAAGGCGAGCACGCGGCGGCTCAGATCCTCCAGGACGAGCGGCGCCCCGAGGATCTGCGAGGCGCGTGTGACGATGTCCTCGGTCGAGGCGCGGGCGATGTTGAGCGAGGTGAACACCTCGTGCGTGGTCCGGGCGAACTCCACCTCCTCGTACTGATCGGCGACGATCAGCCGGTGCACCTGCTCCGTCACCTCCACGAACCGGATCTCGGCGCCGAGCACCACCACAGGCAGCCCCGCCTCGTCCGCCCAGGCGCCGAGGCGGTCGGGCGGCGCGCTGAGGTGGGTGCCCAGCTCGACCACGAGCCCCGCGACCCGCCGCTCGCCCAGCATCCGCAGATAGCGGGACGCGCCTTCGGCGTCGCCCGCCAGGGGCAGGCCCGTGCTCATCACCAGCTCGCCCCCCTCCAGCAGGTGCGTGAGGTCGGTGGACTCGCTGACGTGCACCCAGCGCACCGGGCGGTCCAGGTGGCGGTGGCCGCCGGCCACGCGGGGCCTGCCCGCGGCCAGGACGGGGAGCGCGAGCACTTCGCGGACGGTCGGGATCATCGACACAGTGTAAAGAATTATCCGCTTCCCACTACAGAACGTCGGCCAGGGTCCTGGCATCCTCGCAGGTGAGGGGGCTGAGGAGAGGTCCGCGAGCCCTAGAGGTACCGGCGAGGCTCCGTCGGCCCCCGCCCACCACAGCTCATCCCGATCATCCGAAGGCGAGGAATCCGCGGTGCCCGAGACCGGTCAGTCGTCGCACATCGTCCACTGGGTCGACAACAAGAGGTATTCCGGCACGAGCGGCCGTACCGCTCCGGTGACCAACCCGGCGACCGGGCGCGTGACCGGCGAGGTGGCGCTGGCAGCGGGCGAGGAAGCGCGTGCCGTGATCGAGTCGGCAGCGGCGGCCTTCCCCGCCTGGCGCGACACGTCCCTCGCGAAGCGCACAGCCGTCATGTTCCGCTTCCGGGAGCTGCTCAACGAGCGCAAGGACGAGCTGGCCGCGCTCATCACCAGCGAGCACGGCAAGGTGCTCTCCGACGCGCTCGGCGAGGTCACCAGGGGCCAGGAGGTCGTGGAGTTCGCCTGCGGCATCCCGCACCTGCTCAAGGGCGGCTTCACGGAGAACGCCTCGACGGGCGTGGACGCGTTCTCCACCCGGCAGCCGCTGGGGACGGTCGGCATCATCGCGCCGTTCAACTTCCCGGCCATGGTGCCCATGTGGTTCTTTCCCGTCGCCATCGCGGCCGGGAACACCGTGGTGCTCAAGCCCAGCGAGAAGGACCCCTCGGCCGCGCTGTGGATCGCGGAGCTGTGGGCCGAGGCGGGGCTGCCCGACGGGGTCTTCAACGTGCTCCAGGGCGACAAGGAAGCGGTCGACGAACTGCTCACCCACAAGGCCGTCAAGGCGGTCAGCTTCGTGGGCTCCACCCCGATCGCGCGGCACGTCTACGCCACCGGCACCGCCAACGGCAAGCGGGTGCAGGCACTCGGCGGAGCGAAGAACCACGCCCTCGTGCTGCCCGACGCGGACCTCGACCTGGCGGCCGACGCCATGGTCAACGCGGGCTTCGGCTCGGCCGGAGAGCGCTGCATGGCGATCTCGGCGGTCGTCGCGGTCGGTGGCATCGCCGACGAGCTGGTCGGGAAGATCGCCGAGCGGGCCAGGACGCTGCGCACGGGCGACGGCACCCGCGGCTGCGACATGGGCCCGCTGGTGACCGCAGCGCACCGCGACCGGGTGGCCTCGTACGTCGACCAGGCAGAGGCGGACGGCGCGACGGTCGTCGTCGACGGCCGCACCGTGCGCCCCGACGGCGGCGAGGACGGCTTCTGGCTCGGCCCCACCCTGCTCGACGGCGTCGGCACCGGCATGAGCTGCTACACCGACGAGATCTTCGGCCCGGTGCTCTCCGTGCTCCGCGTCGAGACCTACGAGGAGGGGCTGGACCTGATCAACTCCAACCCCTACGGCAACGGCACCGCCGTCTTCACCAACGACGGCGGCGCGGCCCGGCGGTTCCGGAACGAGGTCGAGGTCGGCATGGTCGGCATCAACGTGCCGATCCCCGTGCCCATGGCGTACTACAGCTTCGGCGGCTGGAAGGACTCCCTCTTCGGCGACACCCACGCGCACGGCACGGAGGGCGTGCACTTCTTCACCCGGGGCAAGGCCGTCACCACCCGCTGGCTCGACCCCAGCCACGGCGGCCTCAACCTCGGCTTCCCGCAGAACGCCTGAGAGGGGGCACCACCGATGACACTCACCGATCCCACGTCCCCCTCGGCTCCGGGGGCGCTGCCCGACGACCCCGCCAGGACGTACGCGCTCGACCGCCGCCACGTCTTCCACTCCTGGTCGGCGCAGGCCGCGCTCGACCCGATGGTCATCACCCGCGCCGAGGGCTCCTACGTCTGGGACGGGGACGGCAACAGGCTGCTCGACTTCTCCTCCCAACTGGTCAACACCAACGTGGGCCACCAGCACCCCGACGTCGTCGAGGCCATCGCCGCGCAGGCCCGCCGCCTCGCGACGGTCGCCCCGCAGCACGCCAACGACCAGCGCTCCGAGGCGGCGCGGCTGATCGCCGAGCACGCGCCCGGCGACCTGGACCGCACGTTCTTCACCAACGGCGGCGCCGACGCCAACGAACACGCCGTCCGCATGGCCCGCCTCGTCACGGGCCGCCCCAAGGTGCTCAGCCGCTACCGCTCGTACCACGGCGGCACGCAGACGGCCGTCAACCTTACCGGCGACCCCCGGCGCTGGCCGAACGACGAGGGCACCGCGGGGGTCGTGCACTTCTTCGGCCCGTACCTGTACCGCAGCCACTTCGGCGCCGCCGACGAGGCCGAGGAGTGCGGGCGCGCGCTCGCGCACCTGGAGCAGGTCATCGAACTGGAGGGCCCCGGCACCATCGCGGCGATCCTCCTGGAGGCGATCCCCGGCACCGCGGGCGTCATGCTGCCCCCGCCCGGCTACCTCGCGGGCGTGCGGGAGCTGTGCGACCGGTACGGCATCCTCCTCGTCCTCGACGAGGTCATGACCGGATTCGGCCGCACGGGCGCGTGGTTCGCCTCCGGCGACGAGGGCGTGGTCCCGGACCTGCTGACCTTCGCCAAGGGCGTGAACTCCGGCTATGTGCCGCTCGGCGGCGTCGTGATGGGGGAGCGGGTAGCAGGACACTTCGCCGACCGCCCCTACCCCGGCGGGCTCACCTACTCGGGGCATCCGCTGGCGTGCGCGGCGGCCGTCGCCGCCATGACCGTCATGGAGCGGGACGGCGTGGTCGAGCATGCGCGTCGCGTCGGCGCCGAGGTCATCGGACCGGAACTCGACCGGCTCGCGCGGCGGCACCCCAGCGTGGGCGAGGTGCGCGGGCGCGGCGTCTTCTGGGCCGTCGAGCTGGTCACCGACCGCGCGTCGCGCACCCCCGTAGCCCCGACGGGCGGGAGCAGCCCGGTCATGGCCGAGGCGGTCGCCACCGCGAAGTCCCTGGGCCTGCTGCCCTTCACCAACTCGAACCGCATCCACGTCGTCCCGCCCTGCACGGTCAGCGACGACGAGGCACGGGAAGGGCTCGGCATCCTCGACCGCGTCCTGAGCCGGGTGGACGCGCTGGTGGCGGCGGAGTCGTAGCGGAGCTGTAGGGAGGGGAGGGGAGGGGAGGGACGGGCGACCGTCCGGCCCCCGTCCCTCCCCTTCCTGCCGCGTCCCGCCTCGTCGGCCGCCCCGCGCAGGGGCCGGACGTGGACGGCCTCCCCCCGTTGTGAGCGCCGGGAGAAGACGGCGGACGTACGCTGGAGCGGGAAAGCACCCCGCAAGCGGAGTAGCCGCGCCCGGCACCGCCCCTACCGTGCGCGGCGGCGTACGCGTAGGGGCCCGTTCGCAGCGCGGAACCCCCGCCGCCGCGCCATACTTCGGCCATGGTGGCCCGTGAGGGCCGACAGCACCCGCCGGGGACCGAGCCGTGGGACAAGGACGCGGACCCGGAGGACCGGCTGGAGATCCAGGCCCGGCTGCTGGCGGCCGACGAGGACGCGTTCCGCGCCGTGTACGAGCGGTACGCCCCGCTGGTCATGGGCGTCGCCACCCGGGTCACCCGGGACAGGGCGGCGGCCGAGGACGTCGTCCAGGAGGTCTTCTCCCACCTCTGGGAGCGGCCCTTCTCCTTCGACCCGGAGCGCGGCCCCCTCCGCTCCTGGCTGGCCGTGCTGGCGCACCACCGCGCCGTCGACTGGATCCGCCGCGAGGAGCGGCGCCGCGGCGTGCAGGTGCGCTACGAGCGCCACGAGCCGCCGCGCGGGGACGAGACCGCGGAGGCGGCGGAGGAGGGGATGCTGACGCTGCGGATCAGGGCCGTCGCCGCCGAACTCCCCGACACCTTGCGCGAGCCGCTGCTCCTGGCCTACTACGGAGGCCGGACGTACCGTCAGGTGGCCACCGAACTCGGCATCCCCGAGGGCACGGCCAAGACCAGGCTCCGGGCCGCCCTGCGCCTCATGGCCGCGGCGCTCGCGGCGGAAGGGACCGCGCCATGAGCCGTGCCGGTGCGAGCCCAGAGCCTGCGGGTCCCTCCGGCCGCTCGGGCCCCTCCGGAGCCCCGGACCGCTCGGGGGCCGCGGGCCGTGGCGGGTCGGGCGAATCCGCGGGGTGTGCCCCGGCCGAATCCCTCTGGGGAGCATGGCTGCTGAACGCCTGCTCCGCCGAGGAGGCAGCCGAAGTGGAAGCACATCTGCGGCACTGCGCGCGCTGCGCGGCCGACGTGCGCGCGGCGCACCGCGCCGTCGCCGCGCTGGCGGAGGCCGACAGCACGGGCGACGGGCCGTGGCCCGCGCCGCCGCCCGCCCTGTGGGACGGCGTGACCGGGTCCGCCTATCGGCGCAGGCCGCCCGCGCCGCGAGGACTGCCGGAGTTCGCCCGGCCGTACGCCGCGCAGTTCGCCACCCTGGACGCGCTGCTGAGCGAACTCGGCGCCGACGACTGGCGCGCGGAGGCGGCACCGGGCTGGAGCGCCGCACAGGTGGTGGCCCATCTGGCGGCGACGGACAGCCTGCTGGCGCATCGCCTCGGCGCCCCACCGGTCCTGCCCGACGGCCTGGTGGACCCCGGCGATCCGGACGACCCCGGCGGCGGCCCTGGCGGCCCGGCCACGGAACCGGAAGGCTCCGTGCGTACCCCCTCCGGACGCGGCGATGCCGTCGCCCTCCGTACGGCGGCGTACACCGCGTGGGCCGAGCGTCAGCGGCCGGAGGACGTCCACGAGGCCTGGCGCGCCCAGGCCGAGGCGCTGCGGTCCGCGCTCGCGCGCGTCGGCGAGGAGCAGGGGCAGCGGAGGGTCGCGCTCGGCAGGGCACCGAAGGTGCCGGTGGCCGACCAGGCGCTGGGCCGCGCCTTCGAGACCTGGGTGCACACCGCCGACATCGCCGGGCGCAGCGGATTCCGGCTGCCCCCGCCCGCCGCCCGGCACCTCGCGCCCATCGCCGACCTCGGGGTGCGCCTGCTGCCGCCCGCGATGCGGGTGTGCGGCACGCCGCTGGGCACGCGGGTGCTGCGGCTGGAGCTGACGGGCAGGGGCGGCGGCGTCTGGCTGGTCGGCGAGGCGGGCGCGGCCTCCCTCCCGACGGAGACGACGGGCCCGGCGGGCTCGACGGGCGCGGACCCCGGAGGCGGCACGGAGGAGCCCGACGCGCGGCTCGTCCTCGGAACCGTCGAGTTCTGCCTCCTCGTCGGAGGCCGCGGCGACCCCGCGCGACTGGCCGGGACCGCCCGTACGACGGGCTCCGGGCGGTTGGCCGAAGAGGCGCTGTACGCGGCTCCCGCCTTCGCCGGGCCGTAGCGCGGCAACCGTCCGCCCCGTTTCCGGCCCCGGCTCGGCGCACTTCGTCACGCTCGCCTCCGTCTCCGCCGACCAGGCGGCGCGCCGCCGCCGTACCACCGGCATCCGGCCCGGTCGCTCCCAGCCGTTGTCTGTCGGCCCGTCAGAGCAGTTTGTCCCGGCTGATGGGCAGATCGCGGATCCGGCGTCCGGTGGCGTGGTAAACGGCGTTGCCGATCGCCGCGGGCATTCCCGTGCCCGCGGTCTCCCCGAAGCCGCGTGCGCCGAGTTCCCCCATGGCCGGGTCGGGTTCGTCGACGAAGACGGTCCGGATGTGCGGGACGTCGGCGTGGACCGGCAGCAGGTAGCCGGAGAGGTGCGGGTTGACCACGCGGGCCCGGTGGGGGTCGATCAGGGTGTGCTCGGTGAGGGCGAAGCCGAGCCCACAGACGATGCCGCCGATGGCCTGGCCGCGCAGGGTTCTGCGGTTGAGGATCCGGCCCGCGTCATACGCGCCGACCATGCGCGTCACCCGGATCCGTCCGACCCGCGGATCGACGCGCACCTCGGCGAACTCCGCGCCGACGGAGTAACCCAGCGGACTCGACCCGGACGCCTCGGTGGTGGCCTTGACCGGCTTGCCGTGCCGGGCGAGGACCGAACGGATCCCCTCGCGGCGCCGGGGCAGGCCGGTCTCGTACAGGAACCCGTCCTCCGCCGTGATCCGGTCGGCCGGAACGCCGTACAGGGGTGAGCGCGGATCGGCGACCGCGATGTCGATCAGCATCCCGCGGACCGCGGCACAGGTCCGCTCGACCGGGATGCCGACTCCGGGAACGGTGCCGGAGGCGACGGACGCGAAGGCGAACGGGTAGTCGGTGTCCCCGAGCCGGAAGTCGACGTCGTCCAAGGGCAGGCCCAGGGTCTGCGCGGCCACCTGGGACATCACCGTGTAGGTGCCGGTGCCGATGTCATGGGTGCCGACCCGGACCACTGCCTTGCCCGATGCGGACAGCTCCACTTCGGCACCGGCGGACGGTCTGCCGCCCGTCGTGTGGGCCGCGGTGGCCATGCCCCAGCCGATCAGCGTGTCGCCGTCGTGCATCGACCTCGGACGTGGAGTGCGCCGGTCCCAGCCGAACACGTCGGCGCCCCGGCGGTAACACTCGATCAGGTGCTTGCTGCCGTTTCCGGTCTCCGGGTTGACGGCGGCGTGGTTGCGCAGCCGGAGTTCGACGGGATCCATGCCCAGCTCGTAGGCGAGTTCGTCGAGGGCCGACTCCAGGGCGAAGCCACCGACGGCCTCCGGTGGCCTCATGAAGCTCGGCGCGGGGAGGTCGAGCCGGACCGCCCGCTGGGCAACGTGCACATTGGGGCAGGCGTACAGCATGCGCGTGGAGTGGCAGGTGGAGAAGATGCCCTCTTCGGTGCGGGTGACCTGGTTGGTGGTGACGTGGTCGATGGCGGTGAGGGTTCCGTCCCGCCGGGCCCCGAGCCGCAGGCGCTGGTGGGATTCGGCCCGCTGGCCGTTGGAGGTGAAGGTGTGGGCGCGGGTGAGCACCAGTTTGACCGGCCGTCCCAGCTCCCGTGCGACGGCCGCGGTGAGCAGGGTGTGCGGCCACGTCGGGCCCTTGGCCCCGAAGCCGCCGCCCAGGAACGGAGACAGCACCCGCACGTCGGCTTCGGGGACACCCAGCGCCTGGGAGACGCAGAACCTGGTGGCGTGAACGCCCTGCGCTGATTCGTGGATCGTCACCCGCTCGCCGTCCCACTCGGCGGTGGTCGTGGACGGCTCCATCGGATTGTGGTGGTGCGTGGGCGTCGTGTAGGTGACGTCCATGACGACGTCGGCCTGTTCCAGCCCTGCCGCCACGTCCCCGCGGGTGGTCTCGTTGGGGCCAGCGAGGCCCGCGTCCGGGACGAATGCCTCGTCCATCGCGTCGGCGACGAAGGCCCGGGGCTTTGACTCCGACTCCTCGTAGGAGACGTCCACGAGCGTCGCGGCGTGCTGGGCCTGCTCCAGCGTCTCGGCGGCCACGTAGGCCACGGGCTGCCCGCTGTGGTGGATGTCCGCGTCCTGTAGCGGGACATAGCGTTTCAGATAGCTGAGATAGGTGGGCCGCGCGAGGCGCGGCATGTTCAGGTGGGTGAAGACGGCGACGACGCCCGGCGAACGCTCGGCCTCGCGGGTGTCGATGCGGGTGATGTGCCCGGAGGCGATGGTGCCCATCACGAGCAGACCGTGCAGAACTCCGCTGACCCGGGCGTCCGCGGCGTAGGTGGCCGCGCCGGTGACCTTGGCGCGGCCGTCCAGCCGTGGAACGGGGCTCCCGATGACCGGGCTCATCGGTCGCCTCCCAGGCCGCTGAGAACGTCGGCGAGGGCGCGCTGCACCAACTCGACCTTGAACGCGTTGTGTTCGCGCGTTCTCGCCCCGCGGACCAGGGCCCTGCCCGCTTCGGCCAGGGTGGCATCGGTCAGCGGCCGGCCGCGCAGCGCGTCCTCCGCCTCGGCCGAACGCCAGGGGCGGGGCGCGACTCCGCCGAAGGCCAGCCGGATGTCGGTCACGACCCGCTCCCGCATGGTCAGCGCTGCGGCCACGGAGACCGTCGCGAACTCGAACGAGGAGCGGTCGCGCAGTTTCAGATACCGCGAGCCGCGCGCCACAGGGTGCTCGGGGACCTCGACGCCGGTGATCATCTCGCCGTGCCGCAGCGCGGTCTCCCGGTGCGGAGTGTTGCCGGGCAGCAGATGGAGGTCCCCGACCGCGATCGACCGGCGGCCGTCCGGCCCGAGGGTGAGCACGACGGCGTCCAGGGCGCACAGCGCGACGGCCAGATCGGAGGGATGCACGGCGATGCAGTGGTCGCTGCCGCCCAGGATCGCGTGTGCGCGGTTCTGCCCGGCGATGGCCGGGCAGCCGCTGCCGGGGCGGCGCCGGTTGCACGGGCCGACCGCGTCGCGGTAATAGCCGCAGCGGGTGCGCTGCATGAGGTTGCCGCCGATCGTCGCCCGGTTGCGCACCTGCGGGGACGCCGACGCCAGCAGCGCCTCGGAGATCACCGGGAACCGCTCCCTGACCACCGGCCGGTCGGCCACCTGCCGCATCCGCGCCATGGCCCCGATGCGCAGTCGGCCCTCGCGCAGTTCGATCCCGGACAGAGGGGTGTCGTTGACGTCGACGACCAGGCCGGGGGTGAGAACACCGTCCTTCAGCAGGTTCGTCAGTTCCGTCCCGCCGGCGAGGAACGCGGCTTCCCCGCGGGAGGCGACGAGATCGACGGCCTCGGAAGCGCGCGAGGCGCGCGCGTAGTCGAAGAGCCTCATCGGCCGGCCTCCTTCGCGGCGTCCCTGACGGCGTCGACGATGTTCGGGTAACAGCCGCAACGGCAGAGGTTGCCGCTCATCCACTCGCGTATCTCGTCGTCCGAGCGGGTGTGACCCTCTTCGACGCACGCGACCGCGGACATGATCTGCCCGGGGGTGCAGAAACCGCACTGGAAGGCGTCACGGCGGATGAACGCGGCCTGCACGGGGTGCAGTTCTTCGCCGCGGGCCAGGCCCTCCACCGTGGTGATCGCCCGGCCGTCCTCCATGACCGCCAGGGTCATGCACGACGTGACGCGCTCGCCCTCGATCAGCACGGTGCAGGCACCGCATTCGCCTCGGTCACAGCCCTTCTTGGTGCCCGTCAGGCCGAGCCGTTCGCGCAGCGCGTCCAGCAGGGTGACCCGGGCCTCGACTCTGACCGGCCGTTTCCGGCCGTTGACGAATAACGTCACGTCGGCCTCCACGGCCGGGGGAACGGCTCCGGAAGAGCCGGTGGCAGCAGCCGCGCTCCCCGGCACGGCCATGCCCGCTGTCGTGACAGCGCCGGCCACGAGCACGCTGCGGCGGCTCTGCCCGTCCACTGTGGGTTGCTCGTTGTCCGGCATGCGTCTCTGTCTCCTTGTCGGTTGATGGAGCTGGCGACGCGCCCGAAGCGGGCGGGAGGGACATCCCCCACCCCTGCGCTGTCAGTGATAACGAAAGCATGTTGCCACCGGCAACGCAATGATGAGTGCATGGCCCCGTTATCGGTGCCAACATCGCGTCATGACGCTGTTACCGTGGCCCGCATGGAGAGGGACCTCACGCGCGAGCAGATCGGCAAGCGGCTGGTCGAGGCCGCCGCCGGCCTCTTGGCCGAGGGCGGGCGCGAGGCGGTCTCCACGCGGGCGGTGTGCGCCGCGGCCGGGGTGCAGTCACCCACCCTTTACCGGCTCTTCGGGGACAAGAACGGGCTGCTCGACGCGGTCGCCGGGCACGAATTCGAGAGCTATCTGAGCGACAAGGCGGCACTGCCGGACACCGCCGACCCGGTCGAGGACCTGCGCCGTGGCTGGGACCTGCACATCGGCTTCGGCCTGTCCCATCCCGCCTGCTATTCGCTGATCTACGGCGACGGCCGGCCGGGGGTCGAGACGCGGGCGGCCCGGCGTGCCTCCGCGATGCTGGCCGGAACGGTCAAGCGGATCGCCGAGGCGGGGCGGCTGCGGGTCAGCGAGGAGCGTGCCGCGCATCTGATCCACTCAGCGGGGTGCGGCATGACGTTCACGCTCATCGCGCTCCCGGAGGACCAGCGCGATCCGGTGCTGTCCGAGCTGGCCCGCGAGTCCGTGATCGCCGCGGTCACCACCGACCCCCGTGAGGGCGCGCCCGACACGTCCCCCGTAGGCATCGCGGTGGCGCTGCGCGCCGTCGCACCGCAGCTGACCTCCCTCACCGACGCCGAACGCCTCCTGCTCGTCCAGTGGATGGACCGCGTCGCCGCGTCCGCTCCCGAGGCGCCGCTGCGCCGGGGCGGGCAGACGGCCGCCGGGCAGCGCGGCGCGGAGCAGCACGGCGCAGGGCCGGTAGAGGCCGTGCGCGGTGCCGGTGAACGGTCGGGAGCCGACGGCCACGTCGCCTGAGCCGGAGGAAGGCGCTGCCTTCCGGTGTCCGGGAGCGCGCCCCTGGGCGGTCGGCGGACGGCCCCCGGACGGCGGTTTTCGGCCAACTCCGCCGTAGTGCAATCCAGGAGCGGTCCGGGGCCGAATGAGGGGCATCGGGACGCGGCCCGGTGGACCGCGGCGGTTGCCCATGCGCGTCCCGGTGGCCCACCGCCTCCCACAGCCGCCGCGGTCCGTACCGCACGTACCGCACGTACCGCACGTACCGCACGTACCGCACGTACCGCACGTACCGCACGTACCGCACGTACGGAACGACGTATCCGGCACACGACGCACGTAGCCGACGCGCAGAGCGCGCCTCGACGTCGCGTCCCCGCACCCTTCCACGCTCCGCACCGCTCCACTCCATACCGCATCCGTAAAGGACGCCGCGATGTCGACAGCACGAACCGGCCGGGTACCGGCCTGGGCGCTGCTGACCGGGGGGATCGCGCTGGTGGCCACCTCGCTCGCGACCGGGACGGCCGCACTCGGCCCCGCCCCGGCCACCGCGTCGAGTCACCGCGAAGCCCCGCTGATCTCGGGTCAGCCGCAGTACGACAACACCGACGTGTACGCCTTCACCAGCCCGGACAAGACCGGTACCACCACGCTCATGGCGAACTGGCTGCCCTTTGAAGAACCCGCGGGCGGCCCGAACTTCTACAAGTTCGCCGACGACGCCCGCTACCAGATCCACGTGGACAACACGGGCGACGGCCAGTCCGAGCTGATCTACCGCTGGACGTTCAAGGACGAGGTCCGCAACGGGGACACCTTCCTCTACAACTCGGACAAGGTCACCTCGCTGGACGACCCCGACCTCAACTTCCGGCAGACCTACGACGTGCAGGTCCTGAAGTTCAAGGACGGCAAGCACCTGTCGACGGACACGCTCGCCGACGACGCGCCCGTCGCGCCCTCCAATGTGGGGCGGGCCTCGATGCCCCGCTACGACGATCTGCGCGCGCAGGCCGTGCGCAAGACCTCCAACGGCGGGACGGCCTTCGCCGGTCAGGCCGACGACCCCTTCTACCTGGACCTGCGCGTCTTTGACCTCCTCTACGGCGGAAACCTCTCCGAGGTCGGCCAGGACACCCTGAAGGGCTACAACGTCAACACGCTGGCCCTCCAGATCCCCACCGAGCAGCTCACGGCCAGCTCCGACAAGCCCGTCATCGGCGTCTGGAGCACCACGCACCGGCGCAGCGCCGCCAACGGCTGGCGCCAGGTGTCCCGGCTCGGGATGCCGCTGGTCAACGAGGTCGTCGTGCCCAGCAAGGACAAGGACAAGTTCAACGCGTCCACGCCGTGGGACGACGCGCAGTTCGCGCCCTACGTCAACGACCCCGAACTGGCCAGGCTGTTGGAGAAGGTCTACAAGCTCAAGGCGCCGGCCGTGCCGCGCAAGGACCTGGCCCAGGTCTTCCTGACAGGAGTGCCGGGACTCAACAAGCCCGCGGACGTCAGGCCGCACGAGGCGCTGCGCCTCAACACCTCGGTCAAGCCCGCCCAGGACCCGAAACGGCTGGGTGTGCTGGACGGCGACAAGGCGGGCTATCCCAACGGGCGGCGCCTGACCGACGACGTCCTCGACATCTCGCTCCAGGTCGTCCGAGGAGAACTGGCCGGTCAGAAGAACGACCTCGGGGACGCGGTGGACGTCAACGACAGGAAGTTCGACGACACCTTCCCCTACGTGGCCTCGCCGCACTCCGGTTCGCGCGGACCGCTCAAGGAGCCCGCGCGGGGTGGCAGCGGCACCAGCGCGCTGGGCGGCGACAACTCCTCGGCCTCCTCCGCCACCACGTCGTCCGACGACGGCAGCCTGCTTCTGGCCTCGGCCGCCAGCGGCGCCGCTGCCCTGCTCGTCGTCGCGCTCGGGCTGCTGTGGTGGCGCCGAAACCGTTCACGGAGTGCCGCACCGCGGTGACCGTGGGCGCCCCCGGACCGGCCGCTGATGGACGGGCGGTCCGGGGAGGCAACTCCCTCTCGGGGGACGGGAGTTGAGGGCGGCGGGCCACGGGGAGGCCCGCCGCCCGCTCCTTCCCCCCTCCAGCGGCGGGGGAGCGGGCCGCGCACACCCGCCCGGCCCCCACCAGCCGTCAGCCACAGCCCGAGCAACCAACCAACCACCGGCCGGCCGGCCGCTCGTACGGCCGTACAGCGAGGAGGGACGCCATGCGGACACGCGGCCTGCGCGGCGTGCTGATCGTCGTGGTGACGGCCCTGCTGCTGACCGCGGCGGCCTGGTTCACCAGCTTCCCCGTGCCGGGCGGGCCAGGCGGTCCGGGCGGCCAGGACACCCCGGCGGCCGACGACCCCGCCCTGCGCGGCCCTGCGGCCCCGCCCGCCTTCGCGCCCCTGACCAGCGCCGGTCTGGAGCGCCGGCTCACCGGACTGCGGCAGCACCTGCGCGCCCAGCCGCGCGACGCGGCGGCCTGGGCGGCGCTCGGCACCGGCTACGTCGAACAGGCCCGCCGCACGGCAGAGCCCGGCTACTGCACCCGCGCCCAGCGCGCCCTGGCCCGCTCCCTCTCCCTGCGGCCCGCCGGCGGCAACGACGCGGCCCTGGCCGGACAGGCCGCGCTCGCCGCCGCACGGCACGACTTCCGCTCCGCGCTGCGCCTCGCCCGCGAGGCACTGACGGCCAATCCGTACGGCGAACTCGCGCTGGCCGTCCGCGTCGACGCGCTCGTCGAACTGGGACGGTACGGGGCGGCCCACGACGCGGCCCTCCAGGCCGACGCCCGCCGCCCCGGCATCCCCGTCTTCACCCGGCTCGCCTATGTGCGCGAGCTGCGCGGCGAGCGCGCCGGGGCCCGGCGCGTGCTGGAGCGGGCGCTGGACTCCGCCGCCTCCCCGGGCGACCTCGCGCAGGTGGCGACCGCGCTCGCCGAACTCGACCGCGCCGAGGGCCGCGCGGACGCCGCACTGCGCCACTACGCCACCGCACTGCGCGCCGACCCGGGACACCTTCCCGCGCTGCTCGGCAGGGGCCAGGTCAGGGCGGCCGAGGGCAAGCAGGCGGCGGCGGTACGGGACGTGCGCGCCGTCGCCGCGCGGCAGCCGCTGCCCGCGCATCTCGCGCTGCTCGGCGAACTGTACGAGGCACGCGGCAGGAAGGACCGCGCGAAGGAGCAGTACGCGCTGCTCGGCGCCTGGACGAAGGCGGCCCGCGCCCACCGCGTGGACACGGACCTGGACACCGCGCTGGTGGCCGCAGACCACGGTGACGGCGCCGTGGCGCTGCGCGCGGCGCGCGGCGCCTGGGACCGCCGCCACACCGTGCACACCGCCGACGCGCTCGCCTGGGCGCTGCACCGGCAGGGGCACGACGCGCGGGCGCTGCGCCTCGCCCGGCTGGCCACGGACGGCCTCACCGACGGCGGTTACCGCAACGCGATGTTCCACTACCACCGCTCCGAGATCGCCCACGCATTCGGCGACGGCGCGCAGGCCCGTACGCACCGCCGCGCCGCGCTCCGCCTGCGCACGGCGCTGACGCCGAAGGCCCGCGAGGTCCTCACGGAGCGGGCGGAGGCGGCCCGGTGACGTGGCCGCAGACATCGCCCTCGGCCCGGCGGGACGCGCCTCCGACCACACGGAGCGCGGGACGTACCGGCGTGCACCGTCGCACCGTGCGGCGGCGGGCGGCGACGCTGCTCGCACCGCTGCTCGCGGCGGCCGGGCTCGCCCTCGTGGCCGCTCCGCCCGCCGCCGCGCACCCGTTGGGCAACTTCACGGTCAACGGATACGACGGCCTGACCGTCTCGCCCCGGAACCTGCGCGTCGACCACGTCGAGGACCTGGCCGAGATCCCGGCCGCACAGGCTGAGCCCCGGATCGACGAGGACGGCGACGGCCGGTCCAGCGCCGACGAGCGAGGCCGTTGGGCGCGCCGGATGTGCGAGCGCGCGGCGCGCCGGACCCGGACGACCGTCGACGGCCGTGCCCTGGAGTTCGCCTCGCGCGACGACCGGGCGCGGGCCCTGCGGCGCCCCGGCGAGGCGGGGCTGCACACCCTGCGCCTGGAGTGCCTGCTGACGGCGCCCCTGACGCTCGCGGGGGAGGGCGCGACGGACGACGTCACGTCGCTGCGCTTCACCGGCGCCACCGCCGTCGGCGAAGCGGGGCCGGGCTGGCGCGAGATCACGGCGCGCGGGGACCGTACGCGGCTGGAGCGGAACGGGACCCCGGCGCGCTCGGCCTCGGCCCGGCTGACCCGTTACCCCGACGGCACCCTCACGGCCCCGCCGAGGCAGCGCACCGCCGCACTCGGCGTCCGTCGCGGGGGACCGGCGCTGGGGGCGGGGGACGCGGACGCGGGGGAGGACGGCGCCACGGGCGCTCGCGCGCTGGCACGGGGCGCCGACGGGCTCACCGAGCGGTTCACGGACCTCGTCGGCGGCCACCGGCTCACCCTCGGATTCGGGCTCGTCGCGTTCCTCCTCGCCATGCTGCTCGGCGCGGCGCACGCGCTCGCACCCGGTCACGGCAAGACCGTGATGGCCGCCTACGTGGCGGGCGGGCGCCGCCGCTCGCTGCCCGATGTGCTGCGCATCGGGGCCGCCGTGACGGTGACGCACACGGCGGGGGTGCTGATCCTCGGGCTGCTCGTCGTCGGCGGCTCCCGGGTCACCCCGTCCGCGCTGCCCTGGCTGACGGTGCTGAGCGGGGTGCTCGTCGCGCTGGCGGGGACGGCACTGCTCCGCCGCGCGCTCACGGCACACGGCGCCCACGGCCACGGCCACGCCGACATCCATGGCCACGGGCACCAGGGCCACCACCACGCCCACGCCCACCCGCACGTCCACCCGCATGGGCCGCGCACCAGGGACACGCTGCTCCTGGGGTTCGCCGGGGGACTGGTGCCCAGCCCGTCGGCCGTGCTCGTGCTGGTCGGGTCCAGCGCGCTGGGCCAGCTCTGGTTCGGGGTTCTGCTGGTGACCGCCTACGGTGTGGGCCTCGCCCTCACCCTCGTGGCCGTCGCCGTGCTCCTGGTACGCGCGGGTGCCCGACTAGGCCGCCGCCTCATGTCCGCCGCGCCGCGCTACGAGCGCCTCTTCGGCGTGCTCCACCGCAGGGCGCCCACGGGCACCGCCGCGCTGGTCGTCCTGCTCGGCGCCTTCCTCACCCTGCGGGGACTCGCGGCCGTCGCGTAGGGCACCCCGTCACAGGGAGCCCCGCCGGGGCCGTCACTCCAGCCCCGGCGGCACACCCGGTCCGAGCCCCGAGCGGCGCTACCCGGCCTCGGACGCCAGCAGCTCCCGCAGCTCCGTCAGCACGTCGCCCAGGCACTCGGCGAAGGTCTCCATCGGACCCGCCACCGCGCGCGGTGTGCTCAGGTAGAGGTTGAAGCGCTCGGGCAGCAGCACGTAGGCGACGCCGATGCAGCGGCTGCTGGTCGAGCCGAAGCCGAAGAACTGGATGTGGGTGGACGGCGCCGAGCTGGTGCTCAGATAGTCGTCCCGCATCGTCAGCCAGCCCGGCGTGCGGAACAGGGTGGGCTGCTCCGTCACCCCCAGTTCGGCGCCGCGCCGCCGCTGGATCAGCTCCAGCTCCCACAGGTGCTGCTCGGGCGCTTCGACGGCCTGGCACTCCTTGGCCCGCCGCACATGCGCCTCGCCGGCGGCGCGGAACGCGGCGCGCCGGGTGTCCGCGTCCGTCGCGGGGTCCTCCATCGTCGCCACGAAGGCGGTCATCTCGGGGGTGATGACGCGCATCGCCTCCGTCCGCCCGTGCCGGTACTGGCGGGTCGCGATCGACTCGTACGTCGCGCCCAGGTGCCCCTTGGCGCGCTGGTGCGCGAGCTGGTAGGCGATCTGGACGAACGCGTCGGGCGAGACGCCCAGCGCCTTGGCCGTGTTGCCGCCGAAGTCCTCGAAGGAGACGCACCGGGTCGCGGTGGCCGCGCCGTAGTCCGCGAAAGCGCCGGCCGCCTCCCGCACCCGCGTCCGCAGCTCCTCGTCCAGCTCGAACACGAGCGGCCGCGGCGCCGGCGCGCCCTGCGTGCGGGCGCCCGAGCGGCGGGACTGCTCCTCGGCGGGGCTGCTCAGGAGCGCGTCGACGAAGCCGAGGATGGTGGTGCCGTCCAGCTCGCAGTGCTCGACGTTGATGCCCGCGCGCCCGTCGGCGAACACGATCAGCGAGAGCGCCTTGTCGAACCAGCGGTTGCCGCGGTCCCCGTACAGCAGCTCGTCGCACGCCTCCTGGACGTCCGCGGGCGCGAAGTCCTCCAGGCAGAGGCAGAACAGCGCGGTCTCGACGTCGTCCAGCGCGTCCGCGTTGCGCGGATGGCAGGCGAGCAGCGACGCGCGGGCGGCGGCCCACTCCGCGCGGGCCATCGTGGTGAGGTGCCCGACGGACGCGTCCGCGCAGCGCGCGTCCTTCCCCGCCTCCGTGCCGGTTCCCGCCTCCGTGCCGGTTCCCGCCTCCGTGCCGGTTCCCGCCTCCGTGACGGCGCGCAGTCCGGCCGTCAGATCGTCGAGGCTGTGCGGCACACCGTCGGCGCCGAGCACGTCCAGCCGGAACATGCGGCCCCGGAAGAACACGACGATGTGCCGTGCCTCGGAGGGGCCGGGCCACTCGGCGGAGTAGGGGGTGCGGGAGGTGTCCTGCTCGGCGCCGGGGATGCGGGTGCTGGAGAACAGGTACTTGATCTGCTCCATGGACTGGGGCTGCCCGCGCTGCACCACCGGCTCGATGAGCCCCTCGTCCACCTGCCGCTTGTAGTCGACGGCGCCCGCGACGAGCCCGGCGGCGCGCTCCAACTGGGACTGCCCGGAGTCCTCGAAGAGGAAGAAGAAGTTGGCGTTGAGCGCGATCCGGTCCCTGCGGCCCAGATAGCGGTAAGGCCAGAAGGTGTCGAGCCAACTG
The DNA here is from genome assembly GCF_053611545.1 of Streptomyces sp. NPDC054796. Lineage (NCBI taxonomy): Bacteria > Bacillati > Actinomycetota > Actinomycetes > Kitasatosporales > Streptomycetaceae > Streptomyces > Streptomyces sp. NPDC054796. The sequence continues at coordinate 100,895 of NZ_JBSHAO010000023.1, forward strand.
TGCGTGTCCTCGCGCGCGTCGTACTCCTCCAGCGCGGCGTGCAGCACCCGCCCCGGCCCGTCGGCGCTGAGGAAGGCGTCCACCTCGGCCTCGGTCGCCGCACGCTGGTCGGCGGAGAGCAGCGGCGCGCACCAGGCGAGGAACCGCTCACAGCTCGCCTCCAGTGTGGGCAGCGGTACGCGCGGCAGCGTGTCCTCCTTCGCGAAGGTCGCCGGGACGGCTGTTTCCTGACTGGTCTTCAATTCGGCTCTCGTTTCCGCGTTTCTGCGTTTCCGGTGGTCGTGGCACGTGGGGCATGAGGCGTGGGCTTCACGGGGGCGGCCTCCGGGCCTGAGCCTTCCCCGTTCGGGGCGCGGACGTTCACACGGGCCGGGAGACATGGAGCTGCGCGTACAGCCAGCCGTCCGTCTCCAGGCCCCTGGCGTCCACACCGGCAGCCGACAGCGTCTCCAGCATCTGCGCCTGTTCCTCGGGGGAGGCGAACATCCGCTGCTTGAAAACCCCCTCGACGCGTTCGGTCCGGTAGCCCAGACCGTCCAGCGCGCGTTCGACGGGGGAGAAGGGGAACATCCGCAGGACGAAGTGCGCCATCCACGGCCTGCGGCCCTCCAGGCTCCGCACGACGCGGGTCAGCGTCCGCTCGGTGACGTAGCCGAGGCAGCCGGTGGAGATCACCAGGTCGGTTCCAGCGAGCTGGGCGCGCTGTCGCGGCGTGGGGTCGTGCCGCTCCAGGTCGGCGTGCACCGCGTCGTCGAGGTAGCCCGCCTCCCTCGCGTACGCGAGGGCGTTGCCCGAGGTGTCGAGGCCGACGAAGCGGGGCGCGTGCGCGGGGCGACGGGACCTCGTCAGCTCCCTGTCCCGGGCGAGGAGCGCCGCGCGGGAGCCGTCGGCCTCCGGATCCGGCTCATGCGGCGCGTCCGGGTCGATGCCGTCCTCGAAGCCGCCGCCGTAGCGCGCGTACAGCTCGTCCATGGTCATGTCGTAGGTGAGCAGGGCCGCGTTCACACCGTACGAGCAGCCGATGTCCAGGATCTGGGGCACGGCGACGTGCTGGGAGTCGCGGTACTCCTTGATGAGCTTCGCGAAGTAGGGCTTGGCCTGCTGGGGGACGCAGTAGTCGAGACGGCGCAGCGAGCCGAAGTAGGCGCGCGGATCGGGGCGGTTGTAGATGTGGTCGAGCGAGACTTTTCCGGTGGCGTCAAAGCGCACGGGGCTTACTCCTCCGAGGATTCCGTCGCATACGGTGTGCGGGGCCCGCCGTCCTAGTCGAGCAGCCGGTCACCCCGCACGGCCCTGCCCTCCGCCTCCAGATGCTCGGGCAGCACCCGGCCGAAGAGCTGACGGGTGCGGGACACGCTCCCGATCACGCCAGGGCGCTCGCTGTACGCGAAGATCGCCGAGTGGCGCGCCGTGTCGCCCCGCACGGGGCTCACCCGGTGCAGCGAGTAGCGGCCCATGAAGAGCTGAAGGTCGCCGGGGCGCAGCCGCAGCCGCCTGACGAGCCGTTCGCCCCGCCCGGTCAGCACGTCCCTGACATCGTCGAAGTGCTCGTCCCGCGCCGACCTGATGCCGGGGCAGTATTCGAAGACCCCGCCCGTCCGCGCCTCCTGGGTGAGCATGCTGACGGTGAACTCGTTGGTGTCGAAGTGCCACGGGTGCTCCATGCCGGGCGCGACGACGTTGACGACCAGGCCCGAGAGCGGATCGGCCAGCTCGTGCAGCCGCTCCAGCTCGAAGCAGCGCGCGAGGAAGTCCTTGAACAGTTCGTGGGAGTAGAGGCGGCTGACGAGCGCTTCGTCGGGGATGCGGTCGCGGGGGACGAACGCGTTGCCCCTGTCGAAGGACATGTGCCCGGGGTGGTCGGCGGGGAGGGAGGGGTCGGCGGCCGTGTTGTAGACGTTGACCGTCTCGACGTCGTAGTGCGCGCGGGGTGCGATGGCCGCGCAGTCCTGCCGCAGGGTCTCGCGCAGCGACGGGCGGATGAAGTCGGGCAGTACGGTGCAGCCGACGTCCAGCAGTTCACGCCGGGCACGGTCGACCACGGCCCGCGCACCGGGGCTCTCGGGTTCCGACAGGGGGTAGCGGGCGGTGTCGACCAGGTGGTCGAGCGTTCGCCGCTGCTCCGAAGTGCTCATCCGATCCCTCTCCGCGTGCGGCCCGTCGCCCCCGAGCCGACAGCGCCGAGCCGTGCGCCCGCGCGGGCCCGCCTTCGGATCACCGGCAACTCTACTGAGCGGTAACGCAGTTGACGCTTCCATACCGCCGACCCGTTGTCTGTGACACGTCACACGTCGCACGTGTGATGACACGGAGGGCTTCTTTGCTGTGCGCGGAGAGCCGGGCGGGCGGGGTGTGCTCAGTGGCCCGCCGGGCCCCCGGCGCGGGTGGCGTGCGCGAAGAGGTCTGCCAGCTCGCCCGCGTAGGCCGTCAGATCCACGTCCGGGTGGGCCCTCCAGTACGCGAACATGCCGTCGATGGCCGACTGGAGGCTGACGGCCATGACCCGCACGTCGAAGTCCCGGAACTCGCCGGACCGCTGGCCGTCGCGGAAGATCTCCTCCAGCGTGGAGTAGACGGGCTCGGCCCTCTCGACGCCGTAGTACAGCGCGCCGTCCCCGGTGCGGAAGCTGCCGAAGATCTCGATGAGCGCGATGTGCCGGGCCCGGTGGCTGCGCATGTACTCCGCCAGTGACTCGATGTGCATGCGCAGCCGTGCGGCGGCCTCGGCCCGACCGTCCCGCCGGGGCCCGATGAAGGCGCCGATCTCCCCGTACACCTGCTCCACGAGCCGCTCGATCAGCTCGTCCTTGCCGGCGAAGTGGTACGAGATGACGCCCTTGCTGATCCCGGCGTGCTGGGCGATCCGCGCCAGCGACGCCATTGCGTACCCCCGTTCCGCAATGACCTCGACGGCGGCCTCGATGATCTGCGCACGGCGCGCCTTCTCGATGAACGAGCGCTCCGTCCTCGGGCCCTTCACCTGCTCGCTCCTCCTCCCCGCCTCCCGGGAACACCGATTCTCCGGCCCGCGCAGTCCTCCGAAACCCTCGGCCTGATTTTCTGGCCGACCGGCCAACAATTTAGGCGCGTGGCCAACTCCTGTCCAGACCTATCCTGGCCCGGTGTTCACACCCCAGGGCCCCACCTTCCGCGAACTGACGGTGCAGGCACTCTCCTCCGTCGAGCGGGGATACGACCTCCTCGCTCCGAAGTTCGACCACACCCCGTTCCGCACGCCCGCGCGCGTCCTCGACGCGATCACCGAGACGCTGCGCCCGCTGGGCCCCTTCGGCTCCGGCCTCGACGTGTGCTGCGGCACGGGCGCGGGCCTGCGCACGCTGCGGCCCCTGTGCCACGGGCAGGTCACCGGCGTCGATCTGAGCGCCGGAATGCTGGCGGCGGCGCGCGAGGCCGACCCCGCCGCGCACTGGGTACGGGCCGACGCGCGCGCCCTCCCCTTCGCCGGGGCGTTCGACCTCGCGGTGAGCTTCGGCGCCTTCGGCCACTTCCTGCCCTCCGAGCGCCCCGGCCTCTTCGCCCGGGTCCACGCGGCGCTGCGCCCGGGCGGCGTCTTCGCCTTCCCTCTCGGCGCGCCTCCGCCGCTGCGCTCTCCCCTGTACTGGACGCTCCTCGGGTTCGACGTGGCCATGCGCGTGCGCAACGCCCTGTGGCGCCCGCCCTTCGTCATGTACTACCGGACCTTCCCCCTGAGCGGAGTGCGGGACGACCTGGTGCGGGCCGGCTTCGAGGTGGAGCTGCTGCCGATGGAGGAGTTCGGCCGCCGCCCCGACGGCAGCCCCCGCTGGCGGCTCGTGGCCGCCCGGCGGAGATCGGGCTGACGGACGCTCAGTCCGAGGCGCTGACGAACGCGGCCTGACGGCGATGGTCCGATGCCGGTGGTCCGGCGCGCGCCGGCCCACGCGTATGGGCGAGTTCCGTTGCCGTTTCGGCAACGCGGCTCGCCCGCTCCGCAACGGCCCCCCATGATCGTGATGTGACGTGGCGGGCGGTCGCGGAGGACCGTTGCCACCAGGTACCCGAGTACCGGACCAGCCCACAGGGAGTACGGATGCCGCAGCCCACCGACCCGCCCGCCGACCCGTCCACGCCCCGCGCCGAACCCCGCACGCGCCCCAGCACCCTGGTGCCGGAGGCACGGCACCGGCTGGTGGACGTGCGGGGAGGCCGTATCCACCTCGTCGAGGCGGGCACGGGGCCCCTGGTCCTGCTGGTGCACGGCTTCCCCGAGTCGTGGTACTCGTGGCGCCACCAGCTCCCGGCGCTCGCCGCCGCGGGCTTCCACGCGGTCGCCATCGACGTACGCGGCTACGGCCGCTCCTCCAGGCCCGAAGCCGTGGACGCGTACCGGATGCTGGCCCACGTCGCCGACAACGTCGGTGTCGTGCACGCCCTCGGCGAGGAGACCGCGACGGTCATCGGCCACGACTGGGGCTCGCCCATCGCCGCCCACTCGGCGCTGCTGCGCCCGGACGTGTTCACCGCCGTCGGCCTGCTCAGCGTCCCCTACTCACCGCCCGGCGGGCCCCGGCCGACGAGCACCTTCGCGGCGATCGGCGGGGACGAGGAGTTCTACGTCAGCTACTTCCAGGAGCCGGGCCGCGCCGAGGCGGAGGCCGAGCCCGACGTGCGCGCGTGGCTGGCGGGCTTCTACGCCGCGGTCTCCGGCGACACGATGCCGTCCGGCGAGAGCGGCGGGGACAGCGGGGGACACGTCTTCTTCGTCCCGCCCGGCGGGCGCCTCGCCGACCGCTTCCCGGCCGGGCCCCTGCCCGGCTGGCTGTCCGAGGCCGATCTCGACGTCTACGCGGAGGAGTTCGAGCGCACCGGACTGACGGGGGCGCTCAACCGCTACCGCAACGTCGACCGGGACTGGGCGGACCTCGCCGCCTGGCACGGGCAGCCGGTCACCCAGCCCTCCCTGTTCATCGGCGGCGCCCTGGACGCCTCCACCACCTGGATGTCCGACGCGATCGCCGCGTACCCGACCACCCTGCCCGGGCTGTTCTCCTCGCACCTGCTCGAAGGCTGCGGGCACTGGGTCCAGCAGGAGCGCCCCGAGGAGGTCAACGCCCTCCTCACGGACTGGCTCCAGGTCCTGCCCGGCTCCCCGGACCCGGCCCGGCCCGCCGAGTAGCCGGGTGGCCGGGTGGCCAGGGGCGCCGCGCGGGCTCTCGGAGGAGAGCGTCCGACGCCCCTGGCCACCACTCCTCAGCGGGCGCTCCCACCCCCTCAGCCGGTGCCCCCGTCCGCGTCACCGGGCCCGCCGTCCTCGCTCCCCGCGGTGCCCGTGACCCGGCCGTGGGAGACCAGGAGCGCGCTGCGCAGCCAGGAGGGCATGGGCCGGGTGTGGGTGCTGTCGACCACCAGCGCCGCGACGGCGTGGAGCTTGGTGTTGGTGCGCTGGGAGGTGTCCACCAGGATCCCCCAGGCGGTGTCCGCGTCGCACCGCCAGGAGGCCATCATGATGCCGCACGCCTGATCGATGACGGGCCGCGTCTTCATGGCCTGCCGCAACTGCCTGACCTCCTTCCGCAGTTCGCCGACCAGCTCGTCGCGCGGAACTCCCCGCACGTCCGGCGTTTCCCGTACATCGCACGTTTCCCGCGCGTCCTGCGCATCCCGCGTGTCCGCGGCCGTGTCCCCCGATTCGTCGCCGCAAGAGGTATAAGCGCTGTTCACCTGGATCTCGTCCACTCGGCCTCGCCGGAGACACCGTGCGCCGGGGCACCGGCACGCCGGACCCGGGTGCCGAAGGCCGGGGTGACGTGGTCCACGATGGTCTCCAGAGGGCAATTGTTGTCGGGCGGCATGTTTTCTCTGCCCTGTGCATTCCACCGCACACGTGTGATCCGCCCTACGCCGGGGGCCCGGAAGCGCGAGCGGGGCGCCGGGCGGGCGTGCGGGCGTACGGCCGGGTCCTGAACGGCGACGGCCTGCCGGGGTACGCGCGGGAAGGCGGGCGCGACGTGGTTAGCTGGCCGTTTCGCGGTGGCGCCGCCGGTGGCGTGTGCCGGCCCGTCCGACGACGGTCGCGTGGGCGACGAGGACTGCACGAGAACTGGGAGACGTGGTGGACAAACTCTTCGCCGTCGAACGGGCACTGCGCACCGCGCTGCCGGACACGCTGCCGGAGGTCATCGCGGACGCGCTGCGGGAGCACTACGGCGCCTCCGGCGTCGAGCTGCGCATGATCGACTACGGGCTGACCACGCTCCAGGCAGTGGGCGCTTCCGGCACCGCCCCGGCGCCCGGCGCGGCACCCGCGCCCGTGTCCGCGTGGAACACCCCCCAGGGCCGTGCCTTCGGCGCCCAGGAGCCGGTGCTCGTGCCCGAAGCGCGGGGCGGGCGCGTGACGGCGCATCTCCCGGTGACCATCCGGGGGGACCGGATGGGCGTGCTCTCCGTCACCCTCCCCGAGGAGGAGTGCGGCAAGGAGCTGCTGAGCGGGCTGGAGTACATCTGCGAGGCGCTCGGGCACGAGGTCCTGGTGGCCGAGCGCGACACCGACCTGTACCTGCTCGCGCGCCGCACCGCGCGGCTCACCCTCGCCGCCGAGATGCAGTGGCAGCTCCTGCCGGGGCGCTCCTGCGTGCGGCCCGAGTTCGCGCTCGGGGCGCACCTGGAACCCGCCTACGCGATCTTCGGCGACAGCTTCGACTGGGCCGTCACCGCCGACCATCTGACCCTCTCCGTCGTCAACGGTATGAACGAGGGGATGGACGCCTCACTGCTGACCAACCTCGGGGTCAACGCGCTGCGCAACGCCCGGCGCGCCGGTCTCGACCTCGCGGGCCAGGCCGTCCTCGCCGACCAGGCGATCTACGCGCAGTACCAGGGGGCAGCGCATCTGTCCGTGCTGCTGCTGCGCTTCGACCTGGCGACGGGCGAGGTGGAGGCGATCGACGCCGGTTCGCCGCGCATCTGGCGGCTGCGTGACGGCGTGGAGCCCCTGTCCTGCGAGGCGCAGCTTCCGCTGGGCATGTTCGAGGACACGCGGTACGTGGCCGAGCGCTTCCGTGTGCGTCCCGGCGACCGGCTGCTCATCGGGAGCGACGGGGTCTACGACACCTCGTCCTCCGCGGGCGAGTCGTACGGCGAACGCGCCCTCGGCCGCACGCTCATGGCCACCAGGCTGCTGCCCGCCGCGCAGGTGCCGCGCGCGGTGCTCCGCGAGCTGGGGGAGTACCGGGAGAACTCTCCGGTGCACGACGACGCCCTCGTGATGTGTCTCGACTGGCACGGACGGGACGAGCGCGACGGGCACGACGGGCGGGACGGACGCGAGGAGGACGGGGTGGCGGCCCGGATGCGGTCGTCGCCGGAGGGGTGAGCCCGAACCGCGGGCCACCCCAAGACACTTGCCGCTTGACAACTGTCCACGCATGACAACAATTGGATCGTGTCCCGGCACTCTGCGGTGTGCCGGGGTGCGCGGGCACGGAAGGTGTCCCGTGGCGTGCGTGGACCGTGCGCTGCCGGGTGTGCGTGGAGCGAGGGAGAGAGGGCCGAGGTGGTCAGGCGGGTCTGACGGCGCTGTCACCGCTCGCGGGACGTGATTTTGGGAGCGAGGCATCGACCGCCCCGCGAAAGCTCCTGAGCCCCTTGAGCAGTGCTTCGCGATCCCTCGGGCGCATCGAGGAGAGGACGGCCAGCAGGGCGTCCTCGCGCTGGCTCCGCAGCCTTCTCAGATACGCCTTGCCGTGCCCTGTGAGGTGCAGCTCCAGTTCGCGCCTGCTGGTGGGGCTGGGGAGCCGCTCCACGAAACCGAGCGCTTCGAGCCTGTCGCACAGCCGGCTGACGGAGGAGGACGCGGCGCCCAGTGCCTCGCCGAGCGTGCGCAGGTTGATGCCCTCGTCCCGGTCGATGCAGTGCATGACCCGGAGCTGCGAGGCGGAGACCGGCGCGGTGGACGCGGCGTCCTTGCCGCGTTCCCACAGTACTTCCAGCAACTCGATGACCTCGGTGGCCGTCTGGGCGGTCTCGTGCGGGTCATGGCCGGGGGGTGTGCGGTTCGCGCCCATGACAGTGACACTCCATCTCGGCGGCGCGGCCCCGGGCGGGGGGTCCGCGCTTGCCTGCTCGCTTGCGTTCCCGGGAAGCGGACAGGGCGCGCGTCGCGCGGAGGTGCTGCTGCCCCGGATGCGCGAGATGGCCATCGGCACACTGAGGCGTCCGCCACGCGGCAACCCTATCCTTGCCCCTCGCTTGTTCCCGCCCTGGGCGATGTCATTCCGGGTGCCTCCTGGCGCCTCCCGGTGCTTCCCGGTGCCTCCGGGTGATCGGCCCGCCCCGGCGCCGGCCTGGGCCGCGTACGGGGCGCGCCGTTCCGGAGGCCCGTGAAATAGCGCGGGCCCTGGCATTGTTGGCGCCTGAACACGCCCGTGACGGGCGGTGTCCACACGTGGAGAGAGGACCAGCGGGATGCCACTGACCGGCGAGTACGAGCCCAGCCCGACGGAGTGGGTACGGAACCAGGTCGAGCAGTACGAGCGCTCGGGCGGCACCGAGGGCACGACGATGAACGGAATGCCGGTGATCGTGCTGACCACCAAGGGGAACAAGTCCGGCAAGATCCGTAAGACGCCGCTGATGCGTGTGGAGCGCGACGGGCGTTACGCGGCCGTGGCGTCACTGGGCGGCGCGCCGAAGCACCCGGTCTGGTACCACAACGTGCTGTCCCACCCGACGGTGGAACTCCAGGACGGTCCGGTGCGCAAGGAGTACGTCGCACGCGAGGTCACCGGCGAAGAGAAGGCCGAGTGGTGGGACCGCGCGGTGGCGGCGTTCCCCCCTTACGCCGAGTACCAGAGCAAGACGGACCGCGAGATCCCGGTCTTCGTCCTGGAGCCCGTCGACGGCTAGATCGCGGGGGGCGCTGCGCTGGACCGTCCGGGTGGGACCGGCGCCGCGCCCCCGTCACAGTGCCGCGTAGGTGCGTTCCGCGATGTCGATGACGTTGCCAGGGCGGAACTGGCCCGCGAAGTGCCGCAGGTTCTGAGCCCGGTCATCGGCGCCGGTCACCGAGCCGTCGTCGCCCTCGCCGGAAAGCAGTGCGTCGCAGAACTCGGCGACGTCCTGCACGATGCGCTCCAGACGGTAGTAGGCCAGCGTCTCGCGGTCGGGCGCCCCGTCCGTCCCGTCCCTGCCGTACCCCCGGTAGAACGCGGCGCACTCCTCAGCCCGGTTCCAGGTGCCGCCCACGCCGCCGCCGACGAACATCAGATCGCGCTCCCTGGGCGCCAGCACGGGGTCGTCCCAGTCGACGACGGTGAGCGAACCGTCGTCCCCGGCCATGACGTTGCCCCCGTGCAGATCCCCGTGGCACAGCACCGTCGCACGCCCCCGGTCCCGCAGCACAGCCGCCAGCCGCTCGGCGCGCGCGACGATGCCCGACAGCTGCCGGTGGTGCTCCACGAGCAGCGCCGCCAGACCCCGCGCCGGCGCGTCGGGCAGTTGCTCCGGCGGGCCCGAGGCGAGCCGGGCACGCACCTTGTCGCGCCACTCGCCGCCGTACGTCTCGACGCGGACCGACGCGCGCAGCGCCGTCGGCAGGTCGCCGATCTCGTGCAGCGCGCGGACCGAGGCACCCAGCTCCGTCCACTGCTCGGGCGTCAGCTCCGTCTCGAAGCCGCTGCGCCCCTCGACGAACGGCTGGAGGACGGCGGCGTGCCCGTCGAGATCCGTCACGAGCCTGCCGTGACGGTCGGGCACGGGAGCGACGACGCGTGCCGCCCCCGCGCGGGCGAGGAAGTCCTGCAACTCCACCTTCGAGGTGTCCACGCCGCCGCGCCGGAGCTTGAGGAAGTGGACGCCGGTGTCCGCGACGACGCGGTACGCGGCGGCGTCGGCGTCCGCGCCGAGGTTCAGGAAGGCGACCTCCGAGACCTCCAGGCCGTAGAGATCCTCCAGATGCCGTACGAGCGCGCCGTCCCCGGCGCCGGGCTTCGCGATCACGGGACACAGTGTCGCAAGTGGCCGCCGTGGCGGGCGTGTCCGGGGAAGGCACCCGGGCGCGGGGCGCGCCGGGGAACGCTCTAGTCTCCTCGCTCGTGACCGAAACCTCCGCACACCTCGACGCGACGGCCGATGCCTACGATGCCGTGGCCACCCTCTACGCCGAACTCGCCCGCGACGCGCTGGACGGCTTTCCGCTGGACCGCGCGGTGCTGGCCGCCTTCGCCGAGCAGGTGCGGGCCACCGGGCCCGGCACGGGCTCCGGCTCCGGTCCCGGCCGCGTCGCCGAGCTGGGCTGCGGCCCCGGGCAGACGACCGCGCACCTGCGGGACCTCGGGCTGGACGTCTTCGGCGTCGACCTGTCGCCCGCGATGATCGCCCTCGCCCGCGAGGCGTACCCGGACCTGCGGTTCGAGGTCGGCTCCATGGACGCTCTGGACCTGCCCGACGGCGAGTTGAGCGGCATCGTGTCCTGGTACTCGGTCATCCACGCCCCGCCCGAGGACATGCCAGCGTACCTCGCCGAGTTCCAGCGGGTGATCGCGCCGGGCGGCCACCTCCTGCTCGCCTTCTTCGAGTCGGAGGGCGGCCCTGTGACGCCGTTCGACCACAAGGTGGCGACGGCCTACCGGTGGCCGGTCGACGACCTCGCCGCGCTGGCCGGTGCCGCCGGTTTCACCGAGATCGGCCGGATGCTGCGCGAGCCGGGCGAGGAGGAGCGCTTCCGCCGGGGCCATCTGCTGATGCGCCAGGACGGTCCACGCGGCTGAACGCCCGCACCGCGTACGGGTGTGCCTGCCGGGCCGGGCGGGAGCCGGGCCGGCAGGCACACCCGAGCCCGGGGCACTACGCGGGAGCCACCTCCTTCGGGCTGCCCACCGCCATCACCTCGCCGCCCGCCGCGCCTCCCGCGGGACCGAGGTCGACGACCCAGTCGGAGGCGCGGACCACATCGAGGTCGTGCTCGATGGCGACGACGGTGTTGCCCGCGTCCACGAGCCGTTGCAGCACGTCGAGCAGCCGGGCCGTGTCCGCCGCGTGCAGCCCTGTGGTGGGTTCGTCGAGCAGGTACAGGGTGCGGCCCGTCGCGCGTGCGCCCAGTTCCCTGGCGAGCTTGCCCGAGCCGGAGAGGCCGGTCAGGACGACGAGCTGGTTCTTCGGTATGTCCAGGGAGACGTTCCTGAGGTTGTGCAGGCGCGCGCCCCGCACGCGGATCGAGCCGTCCGCACGGTGGACGGGAGCCTCGGATGTGCGCTTGCTGTCGATGACGTCCATACTTTCAAGTTTTCCATTGAACTTCTTGTGTGGACTTTTTCCCGGCGGGGGCCTGAACAGACAGGGGAGAGGCCCGCATAACCTTCAACTCGGGGTGAAGCCGATGGCCGAAGGGGACGGGCGATGAGCGGGAAGCAGGCGCAGGGGAAGGGACGCCGGGAGAGGGCGGGGCTGCGGCCCGTCGACCTGGCACGCGCGGCGGGGATCTCGACGCAGCAGGTCCGCAACTACGAGGAGGCGGGCATCCTGCCCCCGGCGGCGCGCACCCCCTCCGGCTACCGCACGTTCGACGCCGGACACGAGGGGGCGCTGCTCACCTACCGGGCGCTGGCGAAGGGGTACGGGCCTGGCACGGCGCGGGCCGTCATGCTGGCCGTCCACGAAGGCGACGTGACAGGGGCGCTCGCCCTCGTGCACGCGGACCACGCCGCGCTGCACGGGCAGCGGCTCTCGCTCGAAGCGGCGAGCGAGGCACTGGAAGCCCTCGCGCGGCAGAAGCCAGGCGCCCCGGCTTCGCCGTCGTCGGGGATGCGCATCGGGGACGTGGCCGCGGCCGTAGGGGTGCGGACGTCGGCGCTGCGCGTGTGGGAGTCGGCCGGACTGCTCACCCCGGAACGCGAACGGGCCACCGGCTACCGCCGCTTCCACGCGGCCGACGTCCGCGACGCGCGGCTGATCAGCATCCTCCGCCAGAGCCACTACCCGCTGCCCCGGATCCGCCCTGTGCTCGACGGGCTCCGGCGGACGGGCAGCAGCGACGCGCTGCGCGCGGCGATTGCACAGCGGCGCGCGGAGGGCGTGCGCAAGGGGGCGGCCATGCTCGAAGGCGCGGGGCGGCTGCACCGGTATCTCACCGACGAGGGCCTCGTCGCGCCGTAGCGGCCGGGGGCGGGGAAGTCCGGCCGGGAGGGGGGCGGCGGGGCCGCCCCGTGGAGTCCCCGCGTCCGGAGCGGCGGTGCGCGGCCGGGCGCGGGGAACTCTCAGGTAGGGTCCGTCGGAACCCGTCCGTTCAGGACTGGGGACGGCTGCCGTGGTTGGCCCCGTTCTTACGACGTGCCTTCTTCTTGCGGCGGCGCTTCGAGGACATGGCGTCTCCTTTCTGGGTGATGCTTTTCGCCAAGTTTCCACCCTTTCATACGGGTGTCCCTCTTGGCGATCACGGGTCCCCGTGCCCAGCGGCCCGGCCCTCACCTGCCCCGTGAAGCACCTCACGGTGCCACAGGCAGAGCAACGGCCGCACGGGCCACCCGCATCACCCATCACACCTGCGTCACCCGTGCCACGCGTGCCCCGGTGACCCGCCCCACCCCGGCGGTCGGCCGCCGCAGTCCACGGGGAACCTTCGCCGGGTCCGTGCCGGGCCGCGGATTTGTGCCGGGACGACAATGCGCGCGAGAATGATTCGCCTCCCGGTGAGCGCCTTTCCCGGCGGGAATTCCTTTCCCGCAATGCCCATTGACACCTTTCCCGGGCGCCAGCATTCTCTTGCGACGCGGGGGCCGCCACTTGGGAGGAAAGTGTGTCCGAGCGTCGTTCTCTTCGTCTCCGCTCGCCCCTTCGCCGACGGATATCCCGTGTCGCGGCACTGCCCCTGGCCGCCGCTCTCGTGGGCACCGCGCTGAGTGCTTCCTCGGCCGCGACAGCGGCCGCGGCGCAGCCGTCGGCCGGCGGGCGCTACGTCGCGCTCGGCGACTCCTTCACCGCGGGTCCCGGCATCGCCGACCAGGACCCCGACTCGGGGCTGTGCGCGCGTTCCGACAAGAACTACCCCTCCCTCATCGCGGCCGAGACGGGCGTGTCCAGCTTCACCGACGTCAGTTGCAGCGGCGCCGTGACGGGCAGCATGACGGCGTCGCAGTTCGGGAAACCGCCGCAGTTCGACGCGCTGAGAGCGGACGACGAACTGGTGACGCTCGGCATTGGCGGCAATGACGCCGGGTTCGCCGGAATCATCGTCACCTGTGTCCTCCTCGCGGCATTCGACCCCGAGGGCGCCCCCTGCGAGAAGCACTACACGAGCGGCGGAAAGGACCAGTTGGAAGAGGATATTCTCGCCGTCGAACCGAAGATCGCGGCCACGCTCGAGGGAATTCACGAGCGTGCGCCGAAAGCGCGCGTCGTGGTCGTCGCCTATCCCGTCATCCTGCCCGAATCCCGCGCGGAATGCGTCCCGGACAATCCCAACAGAAACGCCGTCGCCGAAGGCGACGCGCCCTACCTGAACGCGAAGCACCGGCTCCTCAACGCCGTCATCGCCCGCCAGGCGGAGGCCAACGGCGCCACGTTCGTGGACACGTACACGCCCAGCCTCGGCCACGACGCCTGCCAGGCGCCGGGCGACCGCTGGATGGAGGGCATCTGGGATGTCCGGAACGGCGCCCCCGTCCACCCCAACGGCCTCGGCATGCGCGCGATGGCCGACGCGGTCCTGGCCACGCTGGACGGCGACGCCGTCGCGGCCCCGAGGGGGCGCTCGGCGTCGTCACATTGAAATGGCCTGACATAAGGCAAATCCACCCAAAAAGTTGCTAGGTTTCTCCTTCGACGGAGCGCGGGCGGACGTCTTCCGCCCGCGCCACGCCCGCGCTGACGAGGGAAACCATGAGCGACGCCGAGGCCGCGGCACGACCGGCGGCCAAGCTGACCCTGCTGACGTTGACCGCGATGGTCGTCGGTTCGATGGTCGGTGCCGGGGTGTTCTCGCTGCCGCAGCGCTTCGCGCAGGAGACCGGGGTCGCGGGGGCGCTGATCGCCTGGGCGGTCGCCGGGGCCGGCATGCTGATGCTCGCCTTCGTCTTCCAGACACTCGCCGTCCGCCGTCCTGACCTGGACGCGGGCGTGTACGCGTACGCGAAGGCGGGCTTCGGCGAGTACCTCGGCTTCTTCTCCGCCTTCGGCTACTGGGCCAGCGCCTGCGTCGGTAACGTCACCTACTGGGTTCTCATCATGTCGACGGCCGGCGCGCTGGTGCCGGTGCTCGGGGACGGCGACACCGTGACGGCGGTGGTGGTCTCCTCGGCCGGGCTGTGGGGGTTCTTCCTGCTGATCCGCCGGGGCGTGAACGAAGCGGCGGCGATCAACCGGATCGTGACGGTGGCGAAGACCGTTCCCATCGTCTTCTTCGTGATCCTGGCGCTGTTCTACTTCGAGCCCTCCGTCTTCGCGGACAACTTCGGCGGTGCCGACTACGCGGGCTCCCTCTTCAACCAGGTCAGGGGCACCATGCTCGCCACCGTCTTCGTCTTCCTCGGCGTCGAGGGGGCCAGTGTGTACTCGCGGCACGCCAAGCGCCGCGAGGACGTCGGGCGGGCCACGGTCCTCGGCTTCCTCAGCGTTTTCGCCGTCTTCGCCTCCGTCACGATCGTCTCCTACGGGCTGCTGCCGATGGCCGAGATCGCCGAGCTTCGGCAGCCCTCGATGGCCGAGGTGCTGGAGTCGGCGGTCGGCACCTGGGGGAAGGTCTTCGTCAGCGTCGGCCTCGTCGTCTCCGTGCTCGGCGCCTACCTCGCCTGGACCCTGATGGCCGCCGAAGTCCTCTTCGTCGCCGCCAAGGACAAGGACATGCCCCGCTTCCTGGCGCGGTCGACGGCGGCGGACGTCCCCGAGAACGCGCTGCTCATGACGACCTGTCTCAGCCAGGTCGTGCTCGTCGTGACGCTGTTCTCCGCTGACGCCTTCAACTTCGCCCTGGACCTGACCAGCGCGCTGAGCCTGATCCCCTTCCTGCTGGCCGCGGCCTTCGCGGTCAGGACCGCGGCGCGCCCTGCCCGCCCGGAGGCGGTGGGGCGCTCCACCCGTCGCGAGCTGGTCATCGCCGTGGTGGCGACGCTCTACACCGTGTTCCTGCTGTACGCGGCAGGGCTGAAGTTCGTCCTCGTCTCCTTCATCCTCTACGCCCCGGCGACCCTCCTGTTCGTCAAGACCCGCCGGGAGCGGGGGCGACGGCTCTTCTCCCCGGGCGAGGTGGTCATCTGCGCGGTGACGGTCGCCGGCGCCGCCGTCGGCGTGGTGGCGCTGGCCCTCGGCTGGATCGAGCTGTGAGAGCCCCTGCTGACCCCACTGACCCCATGTCGTCGCTGACCCCATGTCGTCATCGAGATGTCGTCATCGAGCGAAAGGCCCACCGTGACGAGCACAGCCCCCGCTTCCGCGCTCGGCGTCCACTCCGAAGTGGGACGGTTGCGCAAGGTCCTGGTATGCGCCCCCGGGATGGCCCACCGGCGGCTGACCCCGACCAACTCCGACGATCTGCTGTTCGACGACGTGATGTGGGTGGAGAACGCCCAACGGGACCATGCCGACTTCGTCGCCCAGCTCACCGACCGGGGGGTGGAGGTCGTCGAGCTGCACGATCTGCTCGCCGCCACCATGGCGATGCCGGAGGCCCGGGCCTGGCTGCTCGACCGGAAGATCGACGCGAACGAGGTGGGCCTCGGCCTGGTCGACGACACCCGCGCCTTCCTCGACACCCTCTCCCCGCGCAGGCTCGCCGAGTACCTGATCGGCGGGCTGGCCACCGCCGATCTGCCCGACGCGTTCCGTTCGGCGTACCTGGGACTGGCCCGCGAGGGCCCGGGCGCGCGTGAGTACCTGATGCCACCGCTGCCCAACACCCTCTACACCCGCGACACGACCTGCTGGCTCTACGGTGGAGTGACGCTCAACCCGCTCTACTGGCCCGCCAGGCACGACGAGACCCTGCTGATGAAGGCGGTCTACATCTTCCACCCCGACTTCCGGGAAGCCACGGTCTGGTGGGGCGATCCGGAGGAGAACTGGGGCCGGGCCACCTTCGAGGGCGGGGACATCATGCCCGTCGGGAACGGCGTCGTGCTCATGGGCATGAGCGAGCGGACCTCGCGGCAGGCGATCACGCAGGTCGCGAACGCCCTGTTCGCGCGAGGCGCGGCGGAGCATGTGATCGTCGCCGGGATGCCGAAGCTGCGTGCGGCGATGCACCTGGACACGGTGTTCACCTTCGCGGACCGGGACATCGTGACGCTGTACCCGCGCATCATGGGCGGGGTCCACACCTTCTCGCTGCGCCCCTGCGACCGGGCGCCGGGAATCGAGATCACCGACGAGGGCGCCACCCCGTTCACCGAGGTCGTGGCCCGCGCCCTGGGCCTGTCCCGGCTACGGGTGATCGAGACGGGCGGAGACGTCTACGCCTCCGAGCGCCAGCAGTGGGACAGCGGCAACAACGCGGTGGCACTGGAGCCGGGCGTCGTCTTCACCTACGACCGCAACACCCAGACCAACGCGCTGCTGCGGCAGGCCGGAGTGGAGGTCGTCACCATCGTCGGCGCGGAGCTGGGCCGGGGCCGAGGAGGCGGGCACTGCATGACATGCCCGCTGATCCGCGACGCGGTGGCCTTCTGACCTGACCGCCTGGCTCGTTCCTTCGTCCCCGGCGCCGGGGCGCACTCCGGAACCGGCCGCTGCCCCGCGACGGGATCGGACGGTGACGGGGTCAGACGGTGAGGACGAGCTTGCCCTGGAGGTGGCCGCCGTCGAGCAGCCGGTGTGCGTCGGCCACCCGCTTGAACGGAACGTTTCCCGCACGTGCACCCGGAGCCTGCCCTGCTCGACGAGTCCGACGAGACGCACTTCGAGCGACCGCGCGGCGGCCTCGCCGCCGGGTGTGTCGAGCACGACGTCGATGTCGCGGACCGCCCCGGTGAAGTCGGCCGCCGTGTAGTCGATCACCTCGTCGGCGCCGAAACCCTCGACGAACCTCCGCTTGCTGCCGCTCGCGGTCGTGATCACATGCGCGCCGCGCGCCTTCGCGATCTGGATCGCGACGTGACCGACCCCGCCACCGCCGCCGTGGACCAGGACGCGGTCGCCCTCGGTCACGCCGCCCAGGTCGACGAGGCCCTGCCACGCCGTCAGCCCGACGACCGGCAGCGCGGGAACCGGCCGGAGCGCAGGAGCGCCTCCAGCGGGTTCGGTCCGACCGCCTTGACGCGGACGAGGACCTCGGTCGGGAGGGGCCGGGGCTGGGGCGCGTCCACGATGGTGAGCGCTTCGGGACCGCCGGGCGTCCGCTGGGTGATGACTCGCATGATTCTCCTGGCGCGGAAACCTGACTGTGAAAGGGGGGGAGAACCCAAGCTATGTTTCCGGAAGGAACCAGCAGGTACCTTTGCTGGTCATGAGCGGTTTCGGGCCAGGTGACCCCTTCCTCGCCGACTGTCCTGCGCGGCTGGCGGTCGAGCTGATCGCCGACAAGTGGACGGTGGTCGTGCTCTACGGCCTCAGCAGGGGCCCGGTGCGTCATGGCGAGCTGATCGGGCTGATCGGCGGCATCTCCCGCAAGATGCTCACCCAGACGCTCCGGCGGCTGGAGGCGCACGGGCTCGTCCGCCGCCACGCCTACGCCGAGGCGCCGCCCCGCGTCGAGTACGAACTCACCCCGCTCGGGGCAACGCTGATCGATCCGATCCACACGCTGACCGAGTGGGCGAGGGCCAACGGCGACGCGGTCCTCGACGCGCTCGACGCCGGTCCCGAACCGGTCGTCCAGGACACTCCCTAGCTACGCCGGGCGATGATCTGGAGGTGCTCGGCGGTGTGCCCGTGCAGCGTGGGCGCCGTGCCCGTGCGTTCCTCCTCGACCGCGAATCCGTGTGAGCCCAGCAGCTCGCGCAGATGCTCAGGGCGGTGGTGGCGGAAGGTCGCGCCGTCGGCCGTGGTGAAGACGCCGTACATGTGGTGCGCGGCCGGGCTGTCCTCGTAGCGCCGCACATTGCGCGCGTCGCTCTGCACCGGCACATCGCTGACGTACAGCACCCCGCCCGGCCGCACGAGCCTGGCCACCTCCGCGACGATCGTCCGCTGGGCCGCGTCCTCGGGCACGCAGTTGAGGACGACGAACAGGAGTGCCGCGTCGAAGGAGGCGTCCTCGAAGGGCAGGGGGAGCGCCGGCATGTGGGTGAGGTCCAGCTCGGGGTGCTCGCGCCGCCCCCGCGCGATCAGCGCGTGCGAGGGGTCCACGCCGTGGACGTGGCCGTAGCCCAGCGCCGCGAGCTGGGCGGTCAGCCGCCCGTAGCCGCAGCCGTAGTCCAGGACGCGCGCGTCACGGGGGAGATAGGTCTCCAGCAGCTCGGGGTCGAGGGGATGGGTGAAGGTCTTGGTGGAGCCGACGGCTTCCCAGTAGCCGTCCACTGCCGGGTGTTGGGCCATGGACGGACGCTACCGGGAGCGCGGCGCCCGCGGTGGCCCGTCGCCGCGCGGGGTCCGCGCGTGCGGCGGTAATGAGCCAGTCCCGGATTGCGGGCGAGCGGGTCGCGGGCGAGGGTGAGGGGATGCGGATCACGTCCGGGCCCGGCCGAGCGCGTGACCTGTGCGTTCTCGCTCTCGCTGCGGCCGTGGCCGCAGCCGCCTGCGCGACGGGCACGGGCGGCCCCGCGCGCTCCCGGGAGCGCGCTGCGGAGCCCTCGTCGTCCTCTCCGTCCGCCTCCAGGGGCGGGGGCGCGGGCCTGTCCGTCGAGTACCGGCACGCGGGGGAGGCGGAGAGGTGGGCGCGGGACTTCCTGCGGGAGCGGAAACTGCCCCAGGAGGTGGCCCGGCACCTGAACGGGCAGCTCGACGCGCCCACCGCCGTCCGGCTGCGTGCCCGCTCCTGCGGCAGCTCCGACATCTCCTACGACCCGGTCGGCAAGCGCGTCGACGTCTGCTACGAGTTCGTCGACGAGGTGCGCGCGATGTTCGCGGACGCGGGACGCGCCGACGTGGAGGGGCGGACGGCGGGCGTGGTGCGCGAGACGCTCTACCACGAGGTCGCCCACGCGCTGCTCGGCCAGCTCGACCTGCCCTACGTCGGACGGGAGGAGGACGTGGCCGACCAGTTCGCGGCGTACGAACTCCTCCCGCAGGGCAGGCGGGGCTCCGCCGCGCTGCTCGCCGCGGCCGACAACTACGCCCTCTACGCCGAGGAGGCGGGCCCGGACGGCGTCGACTTCTCCGGCGAGCACACCCCGGACGCGGCGCGCTCGGCCAACTACCGCTGCTACCTCTACGGTTCCGCTCCCGCCACCCACGAGCGGCTGGTCGACGGCACGCACCTGAGCGAGGACCGGGCCGAGCTGTGCGTGGACGAGTACGAGGACCTGGAACGCGGCTGGAAGAAGCTGCTCGCGCCCTACGCGGCCGGGAAGCGGACCGGGCACCGGTCGTGAGCGGGCTCCGGATACGCGAGGGTACGGAAGCGGTCGGAGATGCTCCTGTTTCACCCCGAATGGCCCAATAATCGGTGTGTGGGGTTAGGGGCTCGACCCCGGGGGTTACTCGCACCGCGTGGCTAGGAAACGGCAGACCCCGGCACATGTCAGCGGCGAGCGGAACGGCCCGGGAGCCCCTGGGGACTCCGGCTCCGGACCGGCTCCGGACGTGGAGCGCGCCGCTCCCGACCAGCCCACGCACCTGGGCGGCAGGTCGTGGAAGGCGGCGCTGCGGCGTACCGCCACCGAGTTCAAGGACGACGAGCTGAGCGACCGCGCGGCAGCGCTCACCTACTACTCGGTACTGTCCCTGTTCCCCGCGCTGCTCGTCCTGGTCTCGCTGCTGGGCATCGCGGGCCCTTCGGTGACGGACACGGTCCTGGACAACGTCAAGCAGCTCGCGCCCGGGTCGGCCCGTCAGATCATCACCGACGCGGTGAAGCAGTTGCAGTCCAGCGGCGGCACGGGCTCCGTGCTGGCCATCGTGGGTCTGCTGGGGGCGCTGTGGTCGGCCTCGGGCTATGTCGCCGCCTTCATCCGCACGTCCAACACCGTGTACGACATCCCGGAGGGCCGCCCGGTCTGGAAGGTCACGCCCCTGCGGCTGGCCGTGACCCTGGTGCAGATGGTCCTGGCCTGCGCGAGCGCCCTGATCGTGGTCTTCACCGGCGGCATCGCGCGGCAGGCGGGCACGGCACTGGGCCTGGGGGACAGCGCCATGACCGTCTGGTCGATCGCCAAGTGGCCGGTGCTGGTCGTGCTGGTCACCATCATGATCGCGATCCTGTACTGGGCATCGCCCAACGCGCGTCTCCGGGGCTTCCGGTGGGTCACCCCCGGCAGCTTCCTCGCGCTGGTGATCTGGCTCGTGGCCTCGGGACTCTTCGCGGTGTACGTCGCCAACTTCGGCTCGTACAACAAGACGTACGGCACCCTCGCGGGCGTGATCATCTTCCTGGTGTGGCTGTGGATCACCAACCTGGCGATCCTGCTGGGCCTGGAGTTCGACGCCGAGCTGACCCGCGAGCGCGCGATCGTCGGGGGCCACCCCGAGGACGAGGAGCCCTATGTGGCACCCCGTGACGACAGCAAGTGGACGGAGACGGACCGCAAGCGGATGGGTGCGGAATGACGCGCCGCCCGCGCCCGTATCCGGCGCATGGTCGCGGACGCGGGCCGGTCCCGCCAGCGGGGAGCGGCCCACCGGGTGAGGCAGGTCGCCGGGCCGGTCCGGGCGCGCGTATCCGCGTATGACACCGCCCGTGACGGGTAGTGCGGGCGGACGGCAAACGAGGAAAGGCAGGCAGGGTGATGAGTCATTCCGTCGAGGACCGGACGGCCCCGCAGACGCGGGCGCCGACGCATACGCACACGCACACCGCGCGGCGCGGTGACGCGCACACCGAGGAGTCGGTGGGCGTGCTGGTGTCGCGGGCGACGGAGCAGTTCTCCCGGCTGGTCCGTGAGGAGATGCAGCTCGCCCAGGCGGAGATGCGCCAGAAGGGCAAGCGCTTCGGGCTCGGCGGCGGCATGTTCGGCGCCGCGGGCCTGGTCGGCATCCTGGCGCTCCAGGCCATGGTGGCCACCGCGATCATCGCGCTGGCGCTCGTCCTGCCCTGGTGGGCGTCCGCGCTCATCGTCACCGGGGCGCTGCTGCTGATCGCCGGAATCCTGGCGGCCCTGGGCAAGCGGCAGGTCAGCAAGGCGACACCGCCCGCGCCCCAGCAGGCGATCGAGAGCGTGAAGGCCGACATGGCCGAGATCAAGGAGAGGGCGCACCGATGACGCACGGCTCCAGATCCGCCGCGGACGGCGCGGCTCCCTCCCCGCAGGAGCTGCGTCTACGGGTGGAGGACACACGCGAACAGCTCGCCCGCACCGTCGAGGCACTGGCGGCCAAGGCGGACGCCAAGGCTCTCGCGCGGCAGAAGGCGGCGGGGGCCAGGCAGGCCGCGCGCCGCAATCCGGTGCCGCTCATCGGCGCGGGCGTGGGCGCGGCCGTCGTCGCGGCGCTCGTTCTCGCCGCAGGACGCAGGAGCAGGAGGAGGTGCGGGCGATGAAGGGCTCGAAGCTGCTCTACAAGCCGGTGGGCCTGGCGCTGGGCGCGCTCAGCGGTGTGGTGGCCGGTGCGGCCTTCAAGCAGCTGTGGAAGCTCGTGGGGCACGACGAGGACGCCCCCGACGCCACGGACGAGGACCGGGCCTGGCGCGAGATACTGCTCGCCGCCGCGCTGCAAGGCGCGATCTTCGCGGCGGTCAAGGCCGCGGCGGACCGAGGCGGCGCGACGGCCGTCCGCCGCGTCACCGGCACCTGGCCGGGCTGACGCCCGGCGCCTCCACGGCCCGACTGCCTGCGGCCCGGTGGCCGGGCTGACGCCAGGCGGGTCACGGCCGGTGGCCGGGCCGTAGGCCGACGGGCGCCCACCACGCGCCGCAGGCGCCCGCGCCCGTCGGACGTCCCACCGGCCGGACCCGTCGGACCGTCAGGCCGTCAGACGCCTCAGGCGTCCTTCCACTCGGGCATGTCGCCCGCCGTCGTCCCGGTGTCGAGCAGGACGAAGGAGGCGCCCTGCGGGTCCGACACCGCCGCGAGCCTGCCGAACGGCGTGGTCTGCGGACCGAACCGCAGCACGCCCCCGTTGCGTGTCGCACGCTCCACCGCCGCGTCGCAGTCGTCGACGCCGAAGTAGAGGTTGATGGACGGCGGGGCATCGGCGGGTACTTGGTCCGACATCTTCAGCCGCCCCAGGACGGTGTTCTCGCCGACCTGCAAGGCGACGAAATCGACCTCGTCGCTCACCATGCGCCGTGCGCGGTAGGGGAAGACGGAGGTGAAGAAGGCGTCGGACCGCTCGGGCTCGCGGGTGAAGATCTCGGCCCAGCAGTACGTCCCCGTCTCGCCGCTCGCCTCGAAGCCCTCGTGCACGCCTGCCTGCCAGACGCCGAAGGTGACGCCCGTGGGGTCGCGCGCGATGAGCATCGTGCCGAAGTCGTCGACCCGCATCGGCCCCATCAGCACTTCGCCGCCGTTGTCGCGGACCTTCTGGGCCGTGGCGGCGGCGTCGGGCGAGGCGAGATAGAGGCACCAGGCCGACTGCGGCCCGTCCTCCCCGGGCATCGGGGGGACGACGGCGGCCACGGCCTTGCCGTCCTTGTACGCCTGCGTGTAGTTGCCGAACTCCGAGGCGCTCTCGCCGAAGGTCCAGCCCAGCACTTCGCCGTAGAAGGCTTTCGCGCCCTCCACGTCGGTGAACATCGCGTCGGCCCAGCAGGGTGAGCCCTCTGGCAGTGCGGTCATGATGGCGACCTCTCCCGCTCGGTTCCGCTCGGTTTCCGGTCGGTGGACCGCTCCGTCTTCCACGGTAGTGAGTTACCGCCGGGTCCGGCAGACGAGATCCGTCCGTTTGTTAATTCAGTTGATTGACTTAAGAGTGTGGATCCGGTTGACTGCCGCGTGCCCGGCTCACCCCACACGCCCGGCACGCTTCGAGGAGGCAGCCACATGACGCAGGTCCAGGGCACGGAACCGCTGTCCTATCCGATCGCCTCTCCAGCACCCCTGGAGCCGCCCCCGGAGTGGGCGGAGCTGCGGCGGACGTGCCCGGTGGCCCGGGTGACGCTGCCGAGCGGCGACGAGGCCGCGCTGCTGACGCGGTACGAGGACGTGAAGACCGCACTCTCCGACCCGAGGCTGAGCCGCGAGGCACTCGCCTCGCCGGACGCGGCACGCGTGGCCGCCGGTGACTCGGAGGGCATCTTCAGCAGCCCCATGGCGAAGGCGCTCAACGACGAGGGCCACGAGCGCTGGCGGCGCATGGTCGGCAAGTGGTTCACGGCGAAGCGGATGACGGCGCTGCGCCCCGGCATGGAGGCCATGGCCGATCAGCTCGTCGACGGGATGCTGGAGCACGGGAAGCCCGCCGACCTCGTCGCGCACCTGGCCTTCCCCCTCCCGGTGTTCGTGATCTGCACCATGCTCGGGGTGCCGGAGGGCGACCGGGACAGGTTCAAGAACTGGTCCGACACCTTCCTGAACACGACGGGGTACACCCGCGAGGAGACACGGGCAGCGCACGAGGAGTTCGCCGCCTATATGTCGGGGCTCGTCGAGGAGAAGCGCGCACGTCCGGGGGACGACCTCCTCAGCCTGCTCATCGCGGGCGCCGACGGCGACGGCGAGCCCATGTCCGAGGCCGGGCTCGTGGCCACCGGGCAGGCGCTGCTCCTCGCGGGGCACGAGACCACGGCGGGCTTCATCACCATGATGGTGGCGCACCTGATGGCCGACCGCCGACGCTGGGAACGGCTGCTGGCCGACCCCTCGAAGACCCGCCTCGCCGTCGAGGAGGTGCTGCGGTACGACCCGAACGGCAGCGGCTTCGGCATGCTCCGCTACGTGCACGAGGACACCGGACTCTCCGGCGGCGTGGTGCCCGCCGGTACCACCGTCGTGTGCAGCATGGCGGCGGCCAACCGCGACGAGCGCGCGTGGCAGGAAGCGGACACCATGGACCTGGGCCGCACCCCCAACCCGCACCTCACCTTCGGCGCAGGGCCGCACTCCTGCCTCGGCCAGCCGCTGGCCCGCACCGAACTCCAGGCCGTGCTCGGCGTGCTGCTGCGCAGGCTGCCCACCCTCGACCTCGGCGTCGAGGTGACGGACCTGCGCCGCCAGGACGGCATGCTGACCACTCCGCTGCGCGAACTGCCGGTGACCTGGTGAGCGGCGGCGGCACGCGCACACCCCGTGCCTCGCGCGTCGCGGAGACACACGCGGCCCTGATGTCGGCGGCCGAGCGGCTCTACGCGGAACACGGGCTCGCCGCCGTCTCGAACCGCCAGATCGGGGAGGCGGCGGGACAGGGCAACGTCACCGCCGTCAGCTACCACTTCGGCGGCAGGCCAGGGCTCGTGCGCGCCATCATGAGCAAGCACGGCGAGGCGGTCGACCGCATCCGGCAGCGCTACCTGGACGGGATGGGCGGGAGCCGCGACGTCCGGGACTGGGTGGACTGCCTGGTGCGTCCCGTGCCGGAGTACCTGGGCTCGCTCGGCGTCCCCTCCTGGCACGCCCGCTTCGCCGTCCAGGTCATGACCGACCCCATGATGCGCGCGCTCGTCACCGACGAGGCCCTCGTCAGGACGACACTGAGCCAGACCCTCGACGGACTCGGCGGCTGCCTCCGGACGCTGCCGGCCGAGGCCAGGGCCGAACGCGGCAGCATGGCCCGCCATCTGATCATCCACACCTGCGCGGAACGCGAACGCGCGCTGGCCGAGGGCAACGCCCCCCTGCACGCGTCATGGGAGCACACGGCCGACGCGCTGTCCGACGCGATCACCGGCCTGCTCACCGCGCCCGTCACCACCCACCGCAACCGCAACCGTGACCGCGACCTTGACCGCCTGGAGGACACCGCATCATGAAGATCACCGTCGACGAGGACAAGTGCTGCGGCGCGGGACAGTGCGTGCTGATCGCGCCCGAGGTCTTCGACCAGCGGGACGACGACGGCATCGTCGTCCTGCTCGACGCCGAACCGCCCGCCGAACACCACGCGGCCGTCCGCGAGTCGGCCGACGTGTGCCCCGCCGCCGCCATCCACCTCGGCGGGACCCCGTGAGCACACCCGGACACGTACTGGTGGTCGGCGCCTCAGCCGCCGGTCTCGGCACGGCGGAAGCCCTGCGCCGCAAGGGCTATACGGGGCGGCTGACGGTCCTGGGCGACGAGACCCGGCTGCCCTACGACCGGCCGCCGCTGTCCAAACAGGTGCTCTCGGGCGCCTGGCAGCCCGAACGGACCCGACTGCGCGCCCAGGAGGTACTGGACGCGCTGGACGCCGACTTCCTGCTCGGGGACGCGGCCCTCTCCCTCGACGCGGAGACGCGCACCGTCCGTACCGCCTCCGCGCGTACGCTGAGCGCCGACGCCGTCGTCGTCGCCACCGGGCTGCGCCCCCGCACCTTCCCCGGACAGGAGAACCTGCGCGGTGCGCACGTGCTGCGCACGCTGGACGACGCCACGGCGCTCCGCGGCGCGCTGCTCGACGCCGGGGACCGGGGGAGAGCAGTGGTGGTCGGGGACGGTGTGCTCGGCGCCGAGATCGCCGCCACGGCACGGCAGATGGGCCCCTCCGTCACCCTGGCGGGCCCGCAGGCCGCGCCGATGACCGACCAGCTCGGCCCGCACATCGCGCGCCTGCTGGCCGAACTGCACACCGAGCACGGGGTGCGGGTGCGCGGCGGCACGGCCGTCACCGGTCTCACGTCGGAGCGGGGACGGGTCAGCGGCGTACGGCTGCCGGACGGCGAGACCCTTCCCGCCGACGTGGCCGTGGTGGCGATCGGCTGCGTCCCGGCCACCGACTGGCTCGCGGGGAGCGGACTGCGGGTGGCGGACGGTGTGGTGTGCGACTCCCGCTGCCGCGCGGCGGAGGGGATCTACGCCGTCGGCGACGTGGCCCGCTGGCACCACGACCACCTCGGCGTCCCGCTCCGGCTGGAGAACCGCACGAGCGCGGTCGAACAGGCCGGGGTCGTCGCGGCCAACATCCTCGGCGAGGACCGCGCTTACGCACCCGTCCCGTACTTCTGGACGGACCAGTACGACATGAAGATCCAGGTGTACGGGGTGCCGTCCCCCGATGCCGAGGTGACCGTCGTGGAAGGCGCCGAACACGACCGCCGGTTCGTGGCGCACTACACGCGGGAGGGCCGCGTCACGGCCGTACTCGGCTGGAACATGCCACGCCAGGCCCGTCTGCACCGGCAGGCACTCGTCGACGGCGGCGCGCACACCCCCGCGCTGCCGAGCCGCTGACGCACCGCACCACCCGGCCTGCCCGCACTACCCCGCCCGTACCTCCGCGAGCCGCCAAGCCGCACCGCACAAAGGAACCCGCAATGACCCCGAGAACCGCCCAACGGCCCGGAGCGGTCGTGGGCGTGCTGGCGCTGGCCGGTATCGTCGCCGCGCTCATGCAGACCCTGGTGGTCCCGCTGATCGGCGAGCTGCCCGTCCTGCTGGACACCTCGGCCTCCAACGCCTCGTGGGCGGTCACCGCCACCCTGCTGGCCGGAGCCGTCACCACACCCGCGAGCGGGCGCCTCGGCGACCTCTACGGCAAGCGCCGCGTCCTCCTCGGCCTCTGCGTCCCGCTCGTGGCGGGCTCCGTGCTCTGCGCCCTCGCCGACTCCCTCGCGCAGATGGTCGTCGGCCGCGGCATGCAGGGCATGGGCATGGGCATCGTGGCGCTGGGCATCAGCGCGCTGCGCGACCTCATGCCGCCGGAGCGGCTCGGCTCGTCCATCGCGCTGATCTCCTCCTCGCTCGGCATCGGCGGCGCGCTCGGCCTGCCGTTTGCCGCCGCCGTCGTCGAACACGCCGACTGGCGCGTCCTGTTCTGGGTCTCGGCGGGGCTCAGCGCCCTCGTCGGCGCCCTGGTCTGGTTCCTGATACCCGCCACACCCGCGCTCGCCGGTGGCCGCTTCGACACGGTGGGCGCGCTCGGCCTCGGCGCCGGTCTCGTCTGCCTCCTGCTCGGCGTCTCCAAGGGCGCCGACTGGGGCTGGTCCAGCACCGCCGTCCTCGGGCTGCTGATCGCGGCGCCGGCCGTCCTCGCCGTATGGGGCTGGTGGGAGCTGCGCAGCCCCGCTCCGCTCGTCGATCTGCGCGTCGCGGCACGCCCGCAGGTGCTGGTGACCAACGCGGCGTCGATCGTCGTCGCCTTCTCGATGTACGCGGCGGCGCTCATCGTGCCGCAGTTGCTGCAACTGCCCAGCGAGACCGGCTACGGACTGGGCCAGTCCATGCAGGCCGCCGGGCTGTGGATGGCACCGTCCGGGCTGATGATGATGCTCGTGTCGCCCCTGGGCGCGAAGCTGTCCGCCGCACGCACACCGAAGACGACCCTCGCCGTCGGCAGCCTCGTCATCGCCCTCGGCTACGGCTCGTCGCTGTTCCTGATGGGCTCGACGTGGGGCCTGCTGATCGTCACCTGCGTCTGCAACACCGGCGTAGCGCTGGCCTACGGAGCCATGC
Source organism: Streptomyces sp. NPDC054796 (assembly GCF_053611545.1). Lineage (NCBI taxonomy): Bacteria > Bacillati > Actinomycetota > Actinomycetes > Kitasatosporales > Streptomycetaceae > Streptomyces > Streptomyces sp. NPDC054796. The sequence continues at coordinate 128,413 of NZ_JBSHAO010000023.1, forward strand.
CCGCGCTCATCATGAGCGGGGTCCCGCAGTCGGAGACCGCCTCGGCCAACAGCTTCAACACGCTGATGCGTTCCGTCGGCACCTCCGTCGCCGCCGCGGTCGTCGGGATCGTCCTCGCCCAGATGACGGTGCGGATGGGTGGCCGGTCACTGCCTTCCGAGAGCGGCATCCGCACGGGCATGCTGCTCGGCTGTGGCGTCGCCCTCCTGGCCGCGGCGATCGCCGTCACCATCCCCCTGCGCAGGACCGCGCCTCCGCAGGACACGGACACACCCCCGGCCCGGCCACCGCTCTCCGTGGCCAAGCCGGGCGACACCGCCTGAACGCGCTGAACGCCCCGGAACCCCCCTGAACGCCTCTGAACGTCTCAGACACCCGGCACCACTGGAGGACGCAATGACCACCGCGCACAGCTCCGGCACCGCCCCGGCCGACATCCCCGACTTCCCGGCACCGCGCTCCGCCGTCTGCCCCTTCGACCCGTCACCCGAACTGCGGGACCTGACACGGCACGGCCCGGTGGCGCCGGTCAGGTCCTGGGGCGACAGCACCCCCTGGGTGGTGACCAGCCACGCCGAGCAGAAGGCGCTGCTCGCCGACCCCCGGCTGAGCGCGAACTTCTCCCACCCCGGCTTCCCCAGCCCCGTCGACCCGCGCCACGCGCACGCGGGCAGGACCGACATGAGCTTCGTCGGCATGGACGACCCGGAGCACGCCCGGCTGCGCCGGATGGTCAGCGGCGCCTTCACCGTCAAACGGATCGAGGCGCTGCGGCCCGTCGTGCGGAAGATGGTCGACGGCTTCATCGACGACATGCTCGCCGGGCCGAACCCCGCCGACCTGGTCCAGGCGCTGGCGCTGCCCCTCCCCTCGCTGGTGATCTCCGAACTGCTCGGAGTGCCCTACGAGGACCACGAGTTCTTCCAGAACAACAGCAAGGACATCGTCTCCGCCGTCTCCACACCCGAGGCGCGGCAGGCCGCGCACACCAACCTGGCCGAGTACCTGGACCGCCTGGTCGGCGAAAAGCTCGCCGAGCCCGGCGACGATCTGCTCTCCAAGCTCGCCGAGCTGATCGAGGCCGGTGAGCTGACCCGCAGGGAAGCGGTCACGATGGGCGTGCTGCTGCTCCTCGGCGGGCACGAGACCACGGCGAACATGATCAGCCTGGGCACGCTGCTCCTGCTCCAGCACCCTGATCAGCTCGCCGTCATCCGCGAGGCCGAGGACCCCAGGGTGATCGCCACCGCGGTGGAGGAGCTGCTGCGCTACCTCTCCGTCGTGCACCTCGGGCGCCGCAGGACCGCGGTGGAGGACATCGAGATCGCGGGCCGCACCATCCGCGCGGGCGACGGCGTGATCCTGCTCGGCGAGCTGGCGAACCGGGACCCCGCGGTCTTCCCCGACCCGGACCGCCTCGACCTCACCCGCGACGCCCGCCAGCACCAGGCGTTCGGCTCCGGCACCCACCACTGCGTCGGCCAGCCGCTGGCCAGGATGGAACTCCAGGTCATCTACCCGACCCTCTTCCGGCGCATCCCCACGCTCCGGGTGACGGAGGACGTGGCGCGGCTCCCGTTCAAGTACGACGCGGTCATCTACGGGCTCTACGAGCTGCCCGTCACCTGGTAGCGGTAACTGCGGGCACCGGGCGGGGCGCGGACGGACCGGGGCGCCGACGGGACGCGCCTACGGTCCCACGGGGACGTAGGCGCGGACGCGCCGGGCCGCCGACGGGACCGGGGACGCGGCCGGGGCGCCGCCCGGCGAGGTCCCCGGCTCCAGTCCTTCGGGCGCAGCCGACTGGCGCTCGGCAAGGAGGACGCGTCCCCGACGGTGATGTCCTCGCCGGGCACCACATGGGCGGCGGCCTGGCCGCCGCCTCGACCGCCCGCTACCGCGCGAACTGCTCAGGCGACACGCCCACTGCGGGGGCCGTCCCGCGAGGCACCACCCTCACGGGGCGCCGGACCCGCGAGTCCCGTCCCGCGCGGCCCAGCCCCCGCAGGGCGGCTCGCGTGTGGCCGTCAGCTCGTGATGGTGGCGGCGTCCCAGGCCGCGTCCGCGGCCCCGCGCGCCGCGTCGCCGCTCGCCGCCTCCAGGCCCAGCGCGCGCAGGCCGCCCGCCAGGGCCTCCAGCGTGGCGAGAGTGACGGCACGGTCCGCGGCGCGCCCGTAGTGGTTGACCCGCAGCATCTCCTTGGCCAGCGGCCCGGCCGCGGCCTGGAGCGGCACGCCGCCGTCCACCGCGAGCGCGGCGGACACCACGTCGCGCGCGTCCAGATCAGCGGGGGCGCGCAGCGTGGTGGCAGCCGGTGCGGCGTCCGCGTCCCTGACCACGTAGGGGGAGAGGCCCGGCAGCTCCCGCGCCCCCGCACGCAGCGCGGCGGAGGCGGCCCTGTGCCGGGCGATGGCGGCGTCGAGCCCTTCGGCGGCGACGCGGTCCACGGCCTGCTCCAGCGCCAGCATCTCCAGTTGCGCCGGGGCGTGCGGAAGCGCCGTGCGGCCCCCGTCGAGCCACCTCTCCTTCCAGTCCAGCAGGGAGAGGTAGGAGCGGCGCGGAGCCCGCTCGTTGGCCGCGATCCGCTCCCAGGCACGCGGGCCGACCGAGACGGCGGACACTCCCGCGGGCCCGGCCAGGGCCTTCTGGCCGCCGATGACGCACAGGTCCACGCCCCACTCGTCGGTCAGCAGGGGCTCGGCCCCCACCGAGGCGACGGCGTCGAGCATGAGCAGCGCGCCGTGCTCCCGCACCACGGCGCCGATCTCCGCGACCGGGTTGGTGTTGCCCGTCGCCGCCTCCGCGTGGACGAGGCTCACCAGCTCGACGGCGGGGTTCTCGCGCAGCGCCTCCGCTACCTGGCCGGGGGAGACCGCGCCGGTGAAGGGTGCGCTGAGGGTGACCACCTCGGCGCCGCAGGACCGCAGCCAGCCGCCGAACGTCTCCCCGTAGGGTCCCGTGACGATGTTGAGGGCCGTGCTGCCGGCGCGTGCGGCGGAACGGATGCACGCCTCCAGGGGCAGCAGTGCCTCGCCCTGCATGGCCACGACGTCGGCACGCGTCCCCATCAAGGACGCGATCTTGTCCTCGATGGCGGCGAAGTGCGCCGCGCCGAGCGGCGGCAGGTCCAGCAGGGACAGGGGCTCGTTGTTCGCAGTCACGGTCGCCTTCCAGCGATAGCGAGCCGCGTCCGCCACGGCTCGGGGTACTCCTCGACTCTACGACGGCCTCCCGTGGCACCCTCACCACCCTCACCACCCCGCGCCCTGCCCCTGGCGCACCCCGCCGCCGGTACTGGCGGCCCGCCCCGTGCGCCCGCATGATGGAGGCCGCCCGCGCCGCCGCGGCCTGCCACCACCCGTCGCCTCGTCCGTGGAAGGGACGCCTCATGAGGGACCACGACCGGCCGGGCCACGTCGCCTCGGCGCTCGCGGACTTCGCCGCGGACACGGAGCTGACCGGGGCAGAGGACCCCGTGGCCCTCTTCCGGCGGGTGGCCGCCTCGGTGCCCGCCTACCGCGCGTTCCTCGCGGAGCACGGCGTCGATCCTGCGGGCGTCCGCACGATGGCCGACTTCCGCCGCCTCCCGCTGCTCGACAAGGCGTCCTACCACCAGCGGTATCCCCTCCCCGAACGCTGCCGGGACGGCCGCGTCGAGGGCTGCGACATGGTCGCCGTCTCCTCCGGTTCCAGCGGGCGTCCGACGGTGTGGCCGCGCACCGTCGTCGACGAACTGCGGGTCGCGCGCCGCTTCGAGCAGATCTTCCGCGACGCGTTCAGGGCGGGGGAGCGCAGCACGCTGGCGGTCGTCTGCTTCCCGCTGGGCACCTGGGTGGGCGGGATGTTCACGACGGCCTGCGTACGGCACCTCGCCGCCAAGGGCTACCCCGTCACCGCCGTGTCGCCCGGCAACAGGACCGACGAGATCCTGCGCATCGTCCCCGAACTGGCACCCCACTTCGACCAGACGGTCCTCCTCGGATACCCGCCCTTCCTCAAGGACGTCATCGACGCGGGCGCGGCCTCCGGGGTCCCCTGGGACACGTACGCGGTCAAGCTGGTCCTCGCCGGTGAGGTGTTCAGCGAGGAGTGGCGCGACCTCGTCGCAGAACGCGCCGGACTGCCGGATCCGGCACACGACACCGCCTCCCTCTACGGCACGGCGGACGCGGGCGTGCTGGGCAACGAGACGCCGCTGTCCGTCACCGTGCGCCGCTTCTTCGCCGCCCACCCGGGCCCGGCCAGGGAACTGTTCGGCGAGGCGCGGCTGCCCACCCTGGCGCAGTACGACCCGGGGAGCCGCTTCTTCGAGACGCACGAGGGCACCCTGCTCTTCTCCGGCGACGGAGGGATCCCCCTGGTCCGCTACCACATCGCCGACGAGGGCGGGCTCGTGCCGTACGAGGAGATGCTCCGCTTCTGCGCGCGGCACGGCTTCGACCCGGTGGCACGTTCGGGGAGCAAGGGCGGAGAGCTGCCCTTCGTGTACGTCTTCGGCCGGTCCCTGTTCACCGTGTCCTTCTTCGGCGCGAACGTCTACCCGGAGAACGTGACCGTCGGCCTAGAGCAGCGCGGCATCAGCGACGGGGTCACCGGGCGCTTCGTGCTGGAGACCGAGGAGGACGAGGCGTACGACCGGCGCCTGCGGATCACCGTCGAGCGGGCGGCGGGACGACGGGACGCCGACGCCGGGGCGATCGCCGTCTCCGTACGGGACCAGCTCGTCCGCCTGAACAGCGAGTTCGCGCACTACGTACCCGTCGATCGGCAGCTCCCGCACATCGTGCTCCGGGACTTCGCCGACCCCGAGTTCTTCCCGGCCGGGGTGAAGCACCGCTACACACGCGGCTGAGCCCTGGGCCCTCCGGAAAGCCTCCCCGGGAGCCCCTCCGGGCAGGGGCCCCGCACAGGGGCCCGCCCGGCAGGCGCCGCCCCGCTCAGTCGGGGGTCTCGCCGGAGGGCTTCGCGGGCGCGTCCTCGTTGGTGGTCGCGGCGTCCTCCGCCTCCGCACCGTGCTTCTCCGACCGCTCGGCCGGCTCGGCCTCCCCGTCGTCGAGGGCGGGCCGGTCCTTGCGGATCTCCTCCTCCATCTCGTCGACCGCCGTCTGCGGATCGTCCTTGCTCTTGCCCACGCCGGACTCCCTTCCGCGCTCATGTCCTCAGCGCTGTCGTAGGGGCCGGGTGCCCTGCTGTGCTGCCGGGATGCGGACGTGGGCGCTCCGATATCGCTCCGATGTCGGTCCGATGTGCGCGCACCGTGTGTCGGCACCGGTGCGGGAGCCGTGCCGTGTACGGCCCGGCGGGCCGCCGGGCCGTACACGGGTGTCAGTGGCGGCCGTGCGCGCTGTCGGAGGCGCCACCGAAGAGGCGTGCCACCAAGCGGAAGGGCAGTGTGACGACGGTGGCGACGGCACCGCCGATGGTCCGCAGGATGTCCGCGATTGCCTTCAGCATGAGTCTGCCTCCCTGCGATGTCGCCGGGCCCCGGAGGGACGCGGCGGTGGTGCTGCCACCCGTGTGGTGGCGGGTTACCGGTTGCCTCGGGAGGGGCCGGTAAACCCCGGCCCGCGACACGCCCGCGACACGTACCGGCCCGCCGCAGGTCAGCCGGTGGCCCTGCCGCCCGGCTCAGCCTCTTCCGGTGTGTTCTCGATCTCTTCGCGTATGCGGCGGCAGGCGCCGGTGATGAGGCGGGAGACGTGCATCTGGGAGATGCCGAATTCCTGGGCGAT